>JBGTJM010000062.1:0-7048 GCA_041745115.1 Thermomicrobiales bacterium | reverse complement strand
CCCGGATTCAATACGATTTTGCCTGGGGTGATTGCAGGTGGCCCCGGCGGGGGGCGCGATGGGCACCTGAATCTGGTGTCCAATCCTGGAACGACTCCGAACTACTGCTCCGTGGAGTACAACATCTGGTATCTGCCGGATGAGACGTTCGAGCAGATTCGGGACGAAATCGAGGAGTTTGTGCGAGGTGTTTGCCAGCTCGATCCATGGCTGAAGGAGCATCCGCCGTCGTTCACATGGAAACTCAGAAACATCTGGTTTCCTCCGGTCAATACTGATCCGGAACATCCCTTCATCCAGCTCATGGCGGAAACCCTGCGCGAGAATGGGATAGAACCGGTCATCGAAGGATTCACCGCTGCGTCCGAACTTGCCTGGTATGCGGATCAGGGAATGAGGGGGACCATATTTGGTCCGGGGAGCATTGCCCAGGCTCATGGAGTGGATGAGTTCGTGGAGATCGAGGAGCTTGTGAATGCGAGCGCAATCATGGCGCTGGCTATTGCCGAATGGTGTGGAATCACCAGCTAGACGCGTTGCAGATTGCTCATAGACGCTCAGATCGTTTAAACCGTCATTTACTGCTGAATCAACCTGCATGATCGTTTTCTATGCATTCCGACTGTAGCGTTCGCTCCAAGCAGCTCAGTTATGTCAGTCGCGACTCAATTAAACGAAGACTTTGGGGTTTATGCTGGTCTTCATCGACGAACGATGTGATTCAGCTTTGAATCAATGCTGTTCGCGGTGCGCGGCAATTAGGCAAGTGGAGGGATTCCTGGAATATGAAGACACGGCGTCGATTTGTCGGTTTAATGGCGGCTCTCATCGTGGTGAGCATGAGCATTAACGGATTTGGTCCGAAGGCATTAGCTCAGGACGAGAATCCGTTTCCGGTTTCGATAGCGTTTTTGAATGCTATGACGTCGCAGAGTGAGGTGGACGTCTTTATTGATGGCGCCGGAAAGTCCGAGCGGCAGATCGAAGGCCTGCCATATGGGGAGGTTTCTGAGCTGTACGAGGGTTCTGCTCCCGTGACGGGTATTGTTGTGAAGCAGAATCGACAGTTCGGAATCGATCGGTGGCTGTTCAACACCATTCTGCCGACCGAGGCTGGCCGTTCGTATCTCGTCGTTATCTCGGATTTTGTGATTACTCCGGTTCAGATCAACAATGTGCCGGTGAGTGGAGACATGGCTCTGGCGCGAGTGATTCACGCTTCAGCGCAGAGTCCAGTTGTCGACATTCTCGTGGATGACGTGGTTGCGTTCGAGGGACTTCGATATGGACTTGCGACTGATGCGGGCGAGCTCGCCGCGGGGACGTACAATCTGAAACTCAATGCGAGTGGGACTGACACCACTGCGATCGAAGTTGACGGAGTCGAAATCGAAGCCGGAATGCTGTATGCCTTCGTGGCGATTGGTACTCCCGGCAGTGCCGATCAGCCGTTGGAGATCGTTGTTGCGTCGACTTCAGCGATGGTGGCTGCAGAGGAGGCGCCCGAGGCTGAGGCTTCGCCGACCAGCTAGGGTAGAATCGGGCTTCGACGGCAGGAGCCACACCACCAATCCCGGTCCGGTGGACTTCCACCTGATCGGGATTGGTGCATTACCGGAGGGTTCATCGTGCGGATTACCAAGGCAACAACGTTTACTGTGGGAAACCCGTGGAAAAACTGGATGTTCGTGCGACTGGACACGGATCAACCAGGTCTCTATGGAATAGGGGAGGGATCGCTCAACGGTTTTGCGAAAACGGTTGAAGCTGCGGTGCACGAGCTCGCCCATTTCTATGAGGGTATGGACCCCTTCCAGATCGAGACGATCTATCAGCGAATGTCGCGCGATCCCTATTCTGAGGGCGCTCAGATCCATATGGCGGCGGTGGCGGCAATCGAAGTGGCCTGCTGGGACATCATTGGGAAAGAGCTGGGTCGACCGATCTATGACTTGCTGGGCGGTCGGTATCACGAAAGTCTGCCTGCGTATGCAAATGGGTGGTACCAGGGTGAGCGGCACATCGATATGTTCGCGGAGTACGCGCAGGTGGTGGTTTCACGTGGATACCGGGCACTGAAATTCGATCCATTTGGCTCTGCCTGGCGAACCATGACGCTCGCGGATCGACGGCTTTCGATCGATATCGTGCGGGAAGTGCGTGAGGCGGTTGGTCCTGATATCCAGATCATGGTGGAAGGACACCGTCGCTTCAGCGTATCCGAGGCGATTGTGATTGCCGAAGAGATTGCGCCCTACAACCCGACCTGGTTCGAAGAGCCCACCGACCATACCAAGATCGATGCCACGGTCGAGGTTGCGAAGCATACTTCCGTGCCGATTGCCTGCGGTGAAAGCTTTACGACATCTCATCAGTTTGCCGAGCTCCTGAAGCACAATGCTGTGCACATCTTGCAGCCTGATCCGACGAACGTCGGGGGCATTCTGAAGACGCGGTTCATCGCAGCGATGGCGGACGCCCACTACGCGATGGTGGCTCCGCATCAGGCGCAGGGACCTATTTGCACCGCGACCTGTATCCAGGTGGGGGCATGCACACCAAACTTGCTCGTTCAGGAGCTTTTCGATGAGTTCAACGTGGGCTGGGAGCATGAAATGGTGACGAACCCTGTGAAAGTTGTTGACGGACGAATCCAGATCCCGGAGACACCTGGGCTTGGCACTGACCTGGTCTGGAGTGAGATGGAGAAGCACCCATACAGCACGTCCAATTTCCTGCCTCTTTTCCAGCCCGGATGGGAACGGCGTGAAGGTGCCGGAGCAACTCATTCGTGACCGAGCTCCGAGGATGCATCCCGATTCTCTGCACGCCATTTCACGATGATCTGTCGATTGACGTGCAGTCGATTGGTTCCCAGGTCGACTGGGCAATAGCCGAAGGCGCCGCTGGTGTTTCGACGCTGGCGCTTGCCAGCGAGGGCTACAAGCTGACCGAAGCCGAGCGGGAGGTGGTGGCCCGGGCTGTTATCGAGAGCGTGGATCAACGGGTGCCGGTGGTGGTTTCAGCGGATGGTAGCGGGCATGCGATCGCGATCGATCGGGCGGTGAGAGCGGCCGAATGGGGGGCGGATGCCCTGATGGTACTGCCGCCGTCGTTCGTGAAGCCAGATCGACGAAGCCTGTTTGACTACTACGCGACGATTGGCCGGGCGGTCGATATCCCGGTGATGATCCAGGATGCACCTCAGCTGACGGGTGTCGCCATGGGTCCAACACTGTGGGCTGAGCTGGCAAACGACGTGCCGACGATTCGCTATGTCAAAGCGGAAGGTACGCCGCAAGGTGTAACCATTTCGGAGACCCTCCGGCTCGGAGCGGGCAAGCTGGCGATGTTTTGCGGATGGGGAGGACTGGGAGCGCTGGATGCGTTCGAGCGCGGAGCGATTGGCAGTATGCCGGCGGTCAACTTCACACGAATGTTCGCCGAGGTTCAGAAGTTGTACGATTCCAGGGATGTGCTCACAGCGACCGAGCGATTCAATGCGGAGCTGCCCTTTTCGCTCTGGGCCATGCAGTCACTGGATTTTTCGGTCACTTCGGCAAAGCATGAGCTTCTGGACCTTGGAGTGATCACAAGCTCAGCTTTGCGTGAGCCAGTTCAGATTCTCGATGAGACAAGTCACAGCCAGCTCAAGCGCTGGATCGAAAACCATCGTCGTTTCGCGGCAAATGAGCCCTCAGAGTGATACGATTGCACAGGTCCAGGCGTTATGCTAGTGATCGTAGGTCTCAGAACTGCCTGACTTTCACACAGTCACGAACACTCTCAGAATAGCCATCACGAAATCCGGAGTCGAAGAAGATGAAGCGATACGCAAGCAGCCGAATCATCACTATGCTGGCAATGTTGATCGTGCTGACCGGTCTGACCGGCCTATCGGGCGGGATGGTGCGGGCTCAGGACGATCGAATCGTTTCTACGCTTCTGGGCGAGCTTCCGACAACGGGTGGTTTGCGTCCGGGCCCGCTGGGTGATTTTCCCGAGCAGGTTTCGTTCCGGTCTGGCGCATTGCCTGTGGCGATCGCTATCGAGACTGCTGCTGTGAACGCCGAAATCGAAACGATCGGCATCGTCGATGGGGTAATGCTCGACCCAACAGGGCCCTGGGTGGTGTCATGGTATCGAGAGTCTGCTCAGCTGGGTGAGCCCGGAAACGTTTTAATGGCTGGCCATCTTGATTTCTGGGACGTGGGCCCTGCGGTGCTTTATAACATCAACAATGTGAACGAAGGCGACCTTATCGAAGTTACAGGTAATGACGGCGAGATCTATATCTATTCCGTCGTTTGGCGAGAGAACTTCGAAACCGCGAATGCTCCGATTCAGGACATCGTTGGTCCAACCGAGCGGGAAAGCCTGACGATTATCACCTGTGGTGGCCCATTCGATTATGCAAATGGGGTCTACTTACAGCGAACGGTTGTCCGGGCTGAGCGGGTGATTATCTAGAAGCCGATTTCCAGACCGGGGCAACGGCGGCCAGAAACCAGCTAACTAGTCGAGTCTTTCCAGGTCGTTCTGAAGACCAGCTGGCATCCGGTTGGGCAGTCAGATGACGTTACTGGCTGGTCTTGAAATTCAGCCTGAGCAGCTGATCAGATTGGGCGATTTCAGGTTTGTTCGACCGCCAAGCGAATGATCCATTCGGCACATGGTACTCTCGTTCGGTGCATTGGTTTCTATCCGATGGTACCGACGATTGACCATCTCAACTTCCAAGCTGAATAACGAATATGTAGAGACTATCGTGGAGTGCGAGGACTGTGGCAAAGCAGTCGATGCATCCGCCTTGCCGGCGCGGTGCTCGATCTGTGGAGGTCTGTTTACCATCGATGCAGGGTTGGCTGACCGAATCTCTGCCGACCAGTTGATAGAAGATGGATCACTTCTGTCGACCACATCCGGGGTGTGGAGGTATCAGGCAATGCTTCCCCGGCTTCCTGCTGACGCGATTGTGAGCAGGGGAGAAGGCCGCACACCGATTTACCGCGATGAGCGCCTGGCGGCATTTGGCGGAGTGGCACAACTGGGCCTGAAACACGAGGGCCAGAATCCAACCGGTTCGTTCAAAGACCGGGGGATGACTGTCGGGGTCAGCCACGCGAAATCGGTGGGGGCGACCGTCGTCGCGTGCGCGTCCACGGGCAATACCTCGGCTTCGCTGGCGTCATATGCCGCGGCCGGCGGCCTGAAAGCGCTTGTGCTGATTCCGGAGGGCAAGATCAGCGGGGGCAAGCTGGCGCAGACCATTGCGCATGGTGCGCTGATCGTGCAGGTTGAGGGCGATTTCGACGTTGCGCTGTCAATGTTGCGGTCGCTGACCGATGAACTGCCGATCTACCTTGTGAACTCAGTCAATCCGTACCGAATCGAAGGTCAGAAGACGATTGTGATCGAGATGATGGAGCAGTTAGGATGGCTGGCTCCTGATGTGATCGCATTGCCGGGCGGCAATCTGGGCAATACTGCCGCGTTTGGGAAAGCATTGATCGAGCTCTATCAGACGGGGCTTATCGACACCGTCCCGAAGCTGCTTACCGTGCAGGCGGAGGGCGCCGCTCCTTTCGCGGATTACTTCGACAGTGGGTTCGATCGCTACGAACCGATCGTGGCAGAAACTGTAGCGACGGCGATCAAGATTGGCGATCCTGCCAGTATCGGCAGGGCCCGCAAAGCCATTCAATTTACCAATGGCATTGTTGCCAGGGTCAGCGACCGGGAGATACTCGACGCGAAAGCGCACATCGATCGCTGCGGAATAGGTTGCGAGCCGGCCTCTGCCGCCACCCTTGCCGGAGTGCGAAAGCTCGCTGGCGCTGGGATGATCGGTCCGGATGAGAGTGTTGTTGGGGTGCTGACTGGTCATCTTTTGAAGGACACCGAAGCTGTGTTGACCTATCACCTTGGTGCTGGAATCGACGAAAGCGGCCCACTGGCAAATCGTCCAATCTCAATTCCTTCGTCCATGGACGTGTTGCGAAACACGGTGCTCGATGCGCTTTCGGGTTAGGGCACCGGCCTCGTCGGCAAATCTGGGACCGGGATTCGACGCGCTCGGGCTGGCGCTCGACCTGTGGAACGAGATCACCGTTGACACCGATGGAGAAGGTGTGACGATCGGTGGAGCCGATGCACGGCAGCTCGATGACAAGGAGAACTACACGCTTCTGGCGATGCGAGAGCTGGCGAAGGAGCAAGGACGGACGCTGCCGGAGTTCTCCCTGGATATATGCGCCGAGATTCCGGTGGCTCGCGGGCTGGGAAGCTCAGCGGCTGCGCTGGCCTGCGGGCTGGCTGCCGCCAATGTGCTGGCGGATTTGGAGCTTTCAGTTGACGACCTTTATCTGAACGCGTGGCAGATGGAGGGGCATGGGGACAATGTTGGCGCGGCGATCTATGGCGGAGCGGTACTGGCTGCGCCGGGACTTCGCACCGTTGTTCGCCTGAACGATGGCGCGATGGCTGGATTGAAGGCCGTGGTGTTCATTCCAGAGGCAACGAGTGCGACGTGGGCGGCAAGGGCAGCGTTGCCCACAACTGTGCCATTGTCGGATGCTGCTCACAATGTCGGGACATCGTCGGCACTGGCGGTGGGATTGCTGACGGGGGATCTGGCGTTGATTGCAGCTGGAATGCATGACCGGCTGCATGAGCCCTACCGGGCAAGACTCTTTCCTCACTTGACGCCGATGACTGATGCCTCACGCACTGCGGGCGCCATTGGGTCGACGCTGAGCGGAGCCGGGCCGTCGATACTCTCGCTTGTCGAAACGGAGCATGTCGCGGCCGTTGTCGATGCGTTGGTTCGCGTGGCTGGCGATCACCGGGTGCCGGGACGCGTGGAGGTCCTCGATCCTGCGAGAACAGGGGTGCAAGTGGACATGGTCTCAGACTAAAAGTCCATGCGGCACATCAGCTCTCCCCATGGGGCGAGACCCTGCTTCCTGAAACCGAGACTGAGATAGAGGTTTTCGGCGATGACGTTGTCTCGGTGGTAGCCGACGTTCAGCTCGGGGAGGCCCTGTGA
>JBGTJM010000061.1:0-4515 GCA_041745115.1 Thermomicrobiales bacterium | reverse complement strand
CAGCGCGTTCGAAGGGGTCCCGCCGCAGATTGAACATTTTGGGGACCCGGAGTTTAACGAATGGTTCAGCCCAAAGCTGCAAGGTCTTGGCTCGCTGCTCCTCGAAGACCAGCTTCCAGTCTCCGGATCGGATCGCTACGAGTGATCCATCGTCATTGACATAGAAGAAATGATTTCTCGGGCTTTCCTCAACCTCGCCAAGCAGGTAAGGAAGCATGTTCAGACCATCGATGTGCACGTTGAAGGTCTTGGAGCCTGCTGTGTGTCCATCGAGGAGTTTCTGATTGATCTCGGGTTCTCCGGCGGCCGCAAGGAAGGTAGGCAGCCAGTCTTGGTGCGAAACGATTCCGTTGAGGACCCTTCCCGCCTCGAACTTGCCTGGCCAGCGAACAAAGGACGGTACGCGGAACGCGCCTTCCCAGTTGGTATTCTTTTCGGAGCGCCAGGGGGAAATGCCGGCATCAGGCCAGGTGTTGTAATGGACGCCGTTGTCTGTCGAATAGGCGACGATGGTGTTGTCCGTGATGCCGAGCTCGTCGAGCTTGTCGAGGATCTTGCCAACGGCCTGATCGTGCAAGACCATGGCGTCGTTGTACTCACCTTGACCGCTCAGCCCATGCGCATCTTCAGGAAGGTGCGTTCGGAAATGCATTCGAGTCGCGTTCCACCAGATGAAGAACGGAGTTCCTTCAGCGTTTGCCTTCTCGATGAAGGCGATCGTCCGTTCAGTCACATCGTCGTCGATCGTCTCCATTCGCTTGCGAGTTAGTGGACCGGTGTCCTCGATCGTTTGGGTGCCATCAGCATTTGCATATGAGTGGATCACCCCTCGTGGTCCAAAGGTTTTTCGGAACGCCTCACCTTTTGGATAGTCAGGATGTTCTGGTTCCTCCTCTGCGTTGAGGTGGTAAAGATTGCCATAGAACTCGTCGAACCCGTGTGCGGTCGGCAGGAACTCGTCTTTGTCACCGAGGTGATTCTTGCCAAACTGCCCGGTGGCATATCCGAGTGGCTTGAGCAGCTCGGCTATGGTCGGATCTTCGGATTGCAGACCTAAGTCCGCACCAGGCATGCCGACTTTAGTCAAGCCGGTCCTTAGCGGATTCTGGCCGGTAATGAACGCCGCCCGACCCGCGGTGCATGACTGCTGGCCGTAGTAGTCGGTGAACTCGATTCCCTCCCGGGCGATGCGATCGATGTTCGGTGTCTGATACCCCATTGCACCACGGTTGTTGTGGCTGATGTTGTACCAGCCGATGTCATCTCCCCACAAAACGAGGATGTTAGGATGGGTCTCCGTAGCTTTGCTCATTTGCACCTCGTTCATTGCGCGTTCGACAATCAGGGTTCGGAGCTCTCGATGAGCATTTCGGTGACCAAGCGCACTTGTCACACTCGAATTCTCACCGAGACGCCGTGTCTTTCCGGTCGACTCCTGAAATGAGTTCAGTCGGGGCTATCGCTGAATGATCGGACCTCGTGCGAAAATCTCGTGGAAGTCTACTCCAGTTGCGAAACCATGGTGTCGATTTGCCTAGAGCCCCGCATACAGTCCAGCAGTTCTCGCCGTTGCGGCAGCAGCAAGTCGACTGGCTGACTATCGCGCAGTCTCGACATCTGGTGCACGCGCTGGTCGATGTGGACGTCACTGATGCCAGGCAGGCAGTGCGCGTCTACCGGTCCAGGTCGGGATCACCGTTGTCGTTTACCAGTTTCCTGGTCTTCGTACTCGCCAATACGATCGACGAAGACAGAAGCTTGCATGGTTATCGCCTTGGACGACGACAGCTGGTGATGTTCGATGAGGTCGATGTAGCGGTGACGGTCGAGCATGACATCGACGGGCAGAAACTTCCGATGCCTCACCTGGTCCGAGCCGCGAACAGGAAGTCGGTAACGGAGGTGCAGGACGCGCTGACATCGGCTCAGGTGGAATTCTCGATGTCCCGGTGGTTGCAGCGCGTACTTCCTGTTTGGCTGCTCGTGCCGGGAAAGGTCAGGCGAGCTTTATGGTCGCTCATTCTCAGAAATCCACATCGGCGCAAACGGATTGCTGGAACCGCTATGGTGACGTCCGTGGGGATGTTTGGATCGGGTTCCGGATGGGGCGTGCCAACGTCGATCTACTCGATCTGCCTGACCATCGGCAGCGTTTCACGCAAGCCGGTTGTGATGGGATCGGAGATCGCGATTCGCGAGGTGATGTGCATCACGATCAGTCTCGATCATGACGTTATCGACGGGGCGCCAGCTGCTCGGTTCATCCAGCGACTGAAGAACGCCATTGAGAAACCGGATCCTGGCTCGCTGCTTGAGGCGACCATCACTGCCCCAAAATAGAAACCGGGTATCTTGCAGAATTCAAACTTGAGAGTCGCCGAAGACCAGCCGGGCGACTGACTCAGCAAGGAGTCAGTAAGTCTGGAACTCGGCAATTGACCAGATTAGGAGCCTGTCATTGTTCGAGAGTTGGCGTAAAGATGGTCGAATCTGGGCCATTTGCTTTGCAAGTACTTGCACCAAATCGTTGACGCCCATCATTGGCAGGTGCAGAATGACGCTGGGAGGCAGTTGCAGCATCCTCCTGGAGAAGAATCAACGTTTTCGCATACGGCGCAAGGCCCTAATCCACTCGCAGCGCAGAAGGCATTGCACCCCGGATCAGAGCATGCAACGCCTAGAATGTCACACGGCGGACCGTTGTAGCCAAAGCTCGAACACTTTGCTGAAGTTTCGGCAGCAACGGGGGCAGTTATCGACGATACCAGCGGGATGAGCCCAGCCCCACTTGCCACCGCCAGTGCCAATTTCAATGATTCACGACGATTGAATAAATGGTCATCGGGTTCGTTGAACCCAACAAGGCCTGCGAGTTCAAGTTCGGCCAGGGTAAGCTCGATCAGCGTTGGGTCGTTCGGCAAGCTAAGTCCCTCAAGATGTGCAGCGATGTCCACCAATGTTGAGGTGCCGTCGCATTTTCGCCAAACTTCCATCGCCAGTCGATTGAGGGTGTGATATTCAAGTCGATCGCCATCGAAAATGACTAACTCACTGTTTCCCGGAATCTCTTGATAAGCAAAGTTGCCGCTTCGCGCGGCAGGAACGCTACCGTCGATACGCCCGGACATTTGGCTTCACCTCCATCGGCGTCAAAATGCACAGTTTCGTCGACGCATTTCGAGCAACTTGATTGCTGGACAAGACACTTTCAGTCCTGACAGACATGGTTCTCTGAATCAATGTGGGCTGGATTCTAATTTAGTCGAGCTGGTTCTGCAAACGAGCATTCATAGCGCTTGCCTCAATAGTTTCGCCGCCGAGTCTGCCTCGGCTCGTGTGCCCTCGAGGACAATCGCATGCTCAACCGCTTTGGTCATGATCCCCATGGCATCAATCGGACGTTCCCTTGCCGCTACCGTGTTGCTCAGAAGAGCCAGCACGCCAGCCCCCTTGGAGACTTCCTGGACAATCCATCCCGCCTTGGCATCCCAGCGGAGCACGGCAATCATGCCGATCGGAGCGGCTTCATCGCCAACGGGCCAGCCTTGTTCGACAGGATCGACCCGGCTTTGAGGCGCAGCTCCCTGGTCACGCAGTCGAAGATGGCGGGGAAAAGGGTGGACCATCCCGTTGTCGTCGATAACCGCGTAGTCGTCGGAGTAGTAGGTCGCACCGGCTTCGAGGAGAGCCCTGGTGAGTGTGGATTTGCCAGCGAAAGAGCGGCCTGGAATCACTATCGCTTTGCCGTTCAAAACGGCTACACCCGCATGAACGAACAAGTAGCCGCGGGTATAGGTTGCAACATAGTGGTGGATATCGCTTTCAAAGTAATCGGTGAATATGGAAAAGTTAGTTGATCGGTATTTGTGCGTTCCATCTATCGAAAACGCATAGTGAAGGGTGCCGATTTCATCTTTCGGTGGTTCGACGTCGATCCGATAAACACGATCAGGCTGGAAACTATTGGATTCTGTGGACCACCCGTCTCCGGGAAGCCAAGGAACACTACTATGTAGAAGCTCATCTGCATCCGATTCGACAACGATACTCAGTCCGAACGACTCGGCGTACAATCGAGACGTGCTCGAAATCGGCAGATGTCTACGGTCTTTCGTGAGATCGATCACCCTTGCCTGAACCTCCTGCGGTTCTCGTTGGCATAGTCCGAACTCTAAGAATACTGGAAGGGTGGTGAAAGGTTGATCCAAAGGCGGGCGAATAGAATCGCCTAGACCGGCAGCTCATTCCTTTAGGTTCTGTCATCAATTCCTCTGTCTCTCAGGCACCGTCACCATTTGGTGGAACAATCGCTGCGAGCAGAAGCAAGTTTTTGCAGGAAGGCAGCCGCAGCGTCCTCCTGGCGGCGAGCCGACCTTTTCGCGGACCACAAGAGGCCGTGTCGAATCGCCGCCATAGCGCTTGTCTATGCGATTGTCGACGGGGAAACGCTGGTGGCAGATGTTCCTTCCGACGTCGAGCCTTCGGTTGGCGACAAGGTCAGGCTGGTACTCGATC
>JBGTJM010000060.1:0-8153 GCA_041745115.1 Thermomicrobiales bacterium | reverse complement strand
ATCAAAGCAGCACTGGCCGCTGGAAGTGCATTTGCCCGCCGGACAGCAGACGCCACCACATTTGGCCTCACCGGCCGGGCACTCCGGAGCTGGCGTTGTTGTCGGCGTGGGCGGGTCGGCGATACGCGTTGTGGTCACCCGGCGCGACGCCGAGCCGGACACAACGTTCCCGCCAACGACAGCGGCGCCTCCAAGACCAAACAGACCCTTGAGCAGTGATCGTCGGGAGGATGCCGTAGCGAAAACACGAGTCAACTGGTCAAAACGTCTATCGTCCAATGTAGTTCTCCTTGATCGGCAAGAACATACACTCCACAGGATTCCCAGCGGAAACAGAAAGGAAAACTGCGGACAGCTGCCAGTTCAAACCAACGTAGCAACCCCCTGCCTGGATGAGAAGGGACACGACCGGAACAACACCGGAACAACTCGGACCTGCCGCGCATATACTTACCGTCAGGCCTTCTGAAACCATGAGAAGCTAGCAAATGTATGAAGAGCCAGGCCCCACCTTTGCCACGTTGTTGCGCCACTTTCGGATCGCTGCAGGACTTACCCAGGAAGATTTGGCCCAACGATCCGGCCTGACCACGCGCGGCATCCGGCGCCTGGAAACAGGAGACCGCAAAACACCCCGGCAGGAAACGGTAAGGCTGCTTTCTGCCGCACTCGGGTTGAACACTGCCGACGCCACGACCCTGCACCGCGCCGCGAGACCCGGTTCGGCCACCCTGATGGACGATCGATTAACCGCTCCGATCGCCCGCTTTGCTTCAGCGGTACCGGTTCCACTCACCACCTTTATTGGTCGTGAGCAGGTCATCGAAGACATCATCGACAGCATCCGGGACGTGCAGACCAGGCTCCTGACGATCACCGGCCCACCCGGTGTCGGAAAGACGCGCATTGCGATCGAAGTCGGCCAGCGGCTCATTCCGCATTTCAATGGAAGCGTAGCCTTTGTGTCGCTCGCTCAGGTGACCGAACCCGCGCTCGTGATGTCTCAGATCATCCAGGCGATCGACGCCAATCATGGAGCACGCGAAGCAGACGTCGAGCGCCTCATCGCGATCATCGGCACCTCGCGCGCACTGCTGACTCTCGACAACATGGAGCACGTCCTCGACGCTGCCCTGGACCTCCCACAGCTTCTTGCTCACTGTCCGGGGCTGACAGTTCTGGCCACCAGCCGGATTCCGCTGTCGATTTCCGGCGAACACCGCGCACAGATTCCCGGGTTGACCCTCAGTGGGAACGGTTATGGCTTCGAGCATAACGATCGGGCTGAGGCCGAAGAACTCTTTCTGAAGCGGGCCCGCGAGGCGGGGGCCCGACTCGAGCTGGTTCCTGGCTCCGCACCCGTTGTTGCCGAAATCTGCAGACGGCTCGATGGCTTGCCGCTGGCGATCGAGCTGGCAGCCGCCCGCCTTCCGGCCTGGTCGCTGGCCGATCTTGCGGCCGGGATCGAGTCGATACTGCCCGAGCTGCACAGTGGCCCGCGTGACCAGCCGGAGCGGCTGCAAACCATGGTGCGATCGATTGAGTGGAGCTACTCCCTCCTATCCAGCGACGAACAGCGGCTGTTGCGGCGACTGGCTGTCTTCCGTGGTGGATTCGATGCGGAAGCGGCATCCGCTGTTGCTGCATGGACTCGGGAGAGCGATCGGCCTGTCAGCGAGGACACCGCCATCAGGCGGGCTCTCACCGCTCTCGTGGACAAAAATCTGGTCACGTGTCTCAGCGGACCAGGAGAAACGGGGCGGTTCGGCTTGCTAGAGATGATTCGCGAGTTTGCGACAAGTTTGCTGCAGGAAACGGGTGAGCTCGCTCATACCAGACAAGCGCACGCACAACACTACATGGCGTCGGCCCAACAGCAGACGTGGCGCCACTGGATTGGAAGCGAGAGTGGCATTCAGGATGGTTTTGCAGACGAGTTGCCCAACTTCAGGGAAGCGCTCGTCTGGTACGAATCCTCCGCCCAGCCAGAGTACATGTTGGCGCTCGCCTCGCGGTTGTTGCGACTCTGGCTGCGATCGACCCATGCACGCGAAGGTCGAGGCTGGCTGACGCGAGGGATCGAAACCGCCCCAGACGCGCCGCCTTCGGAGCGAGCCCTCGGATACATGGCTCTGGCCCAGACGTCCAGCTACGTCGGCGATCACGAACGGGCGGGGCGGGAGTATGCCGAAGCGCTGCGCGAAGCAACTGCTTCCGACGACCCCTTCATGATCGCCTGGTCGAGCATCGCCAATGCGTCGATGGCGAACTACGAGGGCGATTTCGCCAAGGGCAGGCGAATGGCATTGCAGGCGCAGGCGGTCCTTGCGCAGATCGACGAGGAGGCGCAGCGGCAGGCAATCGCCGCGTATATTCCGAGCGCTCTTGGCCGAGCCGAGCATGGACTCGGAAACCTCGAGGCTGCCGACGAGCATTTTCGAAACGGGGCGCGCCAATGCTCCGAACTGGGTCAGATGCGTGGTCACGCGCGGGTGGTCAGCGCCTGGGGCACGCTCGCTGTCGACCAGGGAAACCTTCCTCTGGCACTCGAGCGGTTTCAGGCAAGTGTCGCGCTGGCCAGCGATTGCGACGACGATATCCTTGTCGCAACCAATTTGAGAATGCTCGCCGCCGTCCTGGCCCTGACAGGATCGACAGAGCACGCAGCGCGCTTGCTGGGAGCGGTCGATTCCTTCGAGAAGTCAGCCGGTCCTTTGGTGATGGCGACAGCGATGGACCGGCGCGTCCAGGAGCAGGGAGTGGCATTGCTTCATCAGGCAATCGATCGCGAGGACATCGCCCGGGCGAAGGCTGAGGGCAACCGCCGTACCCCGATCGAGGCGGCGGCCGAGGTCGACGGCTCGCTTACTGACGGAAGCGGTTTTGCCGACGATAATACCCGTCGCCTGGCACAAAGCAACCTTGTTTCAACGCCGCCAGAGTTCTGAACAGGCTCAGTACATGGTGCTCAGTTCGAGACCGAAATCGCTCTAGAAGCTTCTCCGGCGCGCCGGTTCCGATCGCCTCCTTATACCAGGGCACAACAGCCAGATTACGTGCAGAACCCAGTATTGTCTGGCCCGCCTAAGGTGCAGGCGCCGCAACAGCGGTGATTCGAGGGGTTGCAGCGGCCGGCGGACTGGCAACAGCTTCCCGTTTCGCAGATTTGCCCCTCATCACTCGGACAATCGCCATTATCACAGCACTCGGCGCAGGTATCGCCACAGCAACGCTGGCCGACTGGGCATTGAATGCCGCCGCAGAGCTGGATCGCGCCACAGAAGCCGGTGTTATCCGGCCCTCATAGGTTGCAGGCGCCGCAACAGCGGTGATTCGAGGGGTTGCAGCGGCCGGCGGATTGGCAACAGCTTCCCGTTTCGCAGATTTGCCCCTCATCACTCGGACAATCGCCATTGTCACAGCACTCGGCGCAGATATCGCCACAGCAACGCTGACCGACTGGGCATTGAATGCCGCCGCAGAGCTGGATCGCGCCACAGAAGCCGGTGTTATCCGGCCCTCCCAGGTTGCAGGCGCCGCAACAGCGGTGATTCGAGGGGTTGCAGCGGCCGGCGGACTGGCAACAACTTCCCGTTTCGCAGATTTGCCCCTCGTCACTCGGACAATCGCCATTGTCACAGCACTCGGCGCAGGACCCGCCACAACAGCGCTGTCCCGCCGGACAAGATACTGGCTCACAGACGAGGTTCGCCGAGCAAGGAGCGCAAGGGTCAGTGCAATTGGAGGCAGTGGCGAGGCAGCGTCCAATTTGACAGGTCCCACATTCCGATCCGTTGCACGTCAGCCCGGCGTTGATAGCTTCGCAAAACTTGGCCTGATTGCACGTGACACAATCGGCATCGAGTCCACCAGCCACGCAATCGTCAACCCCGCAACACTGGATGGCAGGGTCGATGCAAGCCCGGGTGCCATCAGGATTGGCGCAGACCTCGAAACCAGCCGGGCAACAGGCAAGCGCAAGCTGGTCCGGGTCGAAGCTGGTCCCGCTGGGCTTCATAGCGCCTGAGGGGTCATAGCACTCACCGGTGCAGCACTGGTTGTCGCAAGTCAGCGCTGTAGGACAGCAGGTCTCCTCGGGAAGGCCTTGACCCGAAAAGACTCGCGTTAGACAGAGCTCGTCGGGCCGACAGCAATCAGTGTCACAATTGCGCTGCACGATGTCGCAGCACTCGCCGCTTCGGGAAACTAGATTCGAGGCCGGGCAGCAGGCGTCGGTGTTGCCGATGCGGGAGCAAGTGCCTGAAGGACAGCAAAGATCCTCGTTATGACAGCGATCCTCGCCTGCACTACAGCAGGAGCCGTTCTTGAGGCATTCTCCAGGGTCACAGCACGCATCGAGAGAACCGCACCGCTCCTGTCCGGCTGTGTTGCAGCAGAAGCCATTGGAGCATCGACCGGTGGGGCAGCAGCCACTGCCGCAGATTGATTGACCGGTACGGCAGGCAGGTGGCGGAGGAGTCGTAATTCGAGTTACCGAGCCACCACGGGCGTCGGCACTGTTGGAGACGATGGCGCCCGAAACGGCAGCACCGCCCAGGCCGAGTAATCCCCTGATAAGCGAGCGACGGGACGCTCCTGCCGCAAGCGACCTGGTCAGCCGGTCGAAGCGCTGATCATCCATACAAGGCCTCCAATCAGATTCCCGGCGCCGGCTACCAACGCGGATGGGTTTTGGCGCTGTGTTCGCGAAGTACAGGGCACGTTACTATCGACGTCAACGTATCCGGATGAATATCCAAGTTCATGCCTGACTGCGCCCAGCGACTCGTTTGAAGATACACACAGCGTATCTGATTAGCGATGAAAAATCTAGCCTCTACACGAGATGACGAACATCTGACACACATCAAATGGTCGGTGTCAAGCGGGGCAACGCAAGGGGTTTGCAGCGCCTGGTCTTTTTTGGGCTAGATGGGTTTACACTCCTCCTCGTGTGGCCGCAGCACGGGGTAACTGAGCTGCGCAACAGCATTCAGTCCTCGCATATCTCCACGCCCCACCGACCGAAGTCAGATACGGGATCCGACGCGCCAGCGAAATACACCCTCCCGGGTGGCTGAACTGGCCCGTCGCAGGTCGAGCTCTGATATCCGAAAACCGGCGATCCCAACGGCTCGACATTGGGATCGAAACTTTCCGTCCAGCCGTGGCCGCTGCAGTCGAACGTCAGCAAACTGCACATCCCCGTCCCGAAACAGGCTTCGCAGGCAGCCTTTGCCTGATCTGAGCTCGTGGGATCGTGCGGTCCGCCCGGGCAGAACACGGTCTCTCCAGTCGGGCATGCCAACCCCGGACCGCAATTGACGATTGGTTTCGTCTCGCAAGGTGGGCAGGGCTCGCACTGCCACTCACCTGCACACGAAAATGCCTCGAACGCACCGCTACGCAGCTGGCCCTTCAACGCCTGTTCCGGAACGCGAATGATCTTGTACGGTCGATCCCGATTGCCAGTCTTGCGACAGATCACCACCTGTGACGGCGGACCAGCTGTGACACGTGCACCGCCAGTCAACGCTGAAACAGCCCCCGCCAGGGCAGAGCCGATCATTATCGACCGGCGAGTCCTTCGGGACGCAATAATCCGAGCCAGGTTATCGAACTGGTCGTGCTTCATCACAACCTCCTCTGGTCTTCGATCGCCTGGCCCAGTTCTGGGCGCCTTCCGGTTCGTCTGAATGGAAGTCTCGGCAGATGTACAAGGGTTCGGCACTCGCATGCCAGGCAATCTGTTCGCCGGGACCCTTCTATCCTAGCGAGTTCTTGAGCAGTTTCAATCTACATGTTAAGTAGTGTCCCA
The DNA here is from genome assembly GCA_041745115.1 of Thermomicrobiales bacterium. Classification (GTDB taxonomy): domain Bacteria; phylum Chloroflexota; class Chloroflexia; order Thermomicrobiales; family UBA6265; genus JAHBVL01. The sequence goes on along the minus strand of JBGTJM010000060.1, from coordinate 2,335 downwards.
GGATGATCACACTGGCGGGAGGCGGCCTGCACTCCGGCAGGTCAATGTCGATCCCCGGTTACCAGACGCCGACGCTCCGAAACGATCAGATCCGTGGCTACCGCGATTCAGCTGAGTCGCGAACCTGGGGATTCGACGGTAGTATGCCGAGGGGAAGTCGCCCGAAATCACGACATCGGAACTCATCACATGCGCGCACTCGTCAAATCACGCCCGGAAGAAGGCCTCTGGCTCGAAGAGGTCAATGAGCCAAAAATCGGCATCAACGATGTCCTGATCAAGGTCCTGCGAACCGGGGTCTGTGGCACCGACGTGCACATCTACAACTGGGACGCCTGGGCATCGAGGACGGTACCGACCCCGATGGTGATCGGCCACGAATTTGTCGGACAGATCGTCGAGATCGGCTCGAATGTCAGCGATTTCGCCCCTGGCGACATCGTCAGCGGCGAAGGACACCTCGTGTGCGGCCGATGCCGAAACTGCATGGCCGGCCGCCGCCATCTCTGTCCGCATACCGAGGGTGTCGGCGTCAACCGGACCGGTGCCTTCGCCGACTATATCGCGCTGCCGATGACCAACATCTGGCGGCATTCACCGGACCTCGATCTCGACATCGCCTCGATATTCGATCCTTACGGAAATGCCGTACATACCGCATTGGCCTTTCCAGTGCTCGGCGAGGATGTGCTGATCACTGGCGCCGGCCCGATCGGCATCATGGCTGCGGCGGTCGTCCGGCATGCAGGCGCCCGCCACGTGGTGATCACTGATGTGAACGACTACCGACTCGACCTGGCGCGCAAGATGGGCGTCAGCCGCGCCGTCGATGTCCGCACCACCCGGATCAGGGATGTCCAGTCCGAGCTGGGCATGCAGGAAGGATTCGACGTGGCGCTGGAGATGTCCGGCAATCCCGATGCATTCCGCGAAATGCTGGATAACATGGCCCACGGTGGCCGGATCGCCATGCTCGGTATCCCAACCGAGGAGATCGCCATCGACTGGAACACGATCGTGTTCAACATGCTCACGATCAAGGGCATCTATGGACGAGAGATGTACGAAACGTGGTACATGATGACGGTGCTGCTGCAATCTGGCCTCGACATCTCACCAGTGATCACCCATCGATTCGATGTCAGTGACTACGAAGAAGCCTTTGCCGTGGCCAGAAGCGGAATGGCAGGAAAGGTCGTCCTGCACTGGAATGCGTTATCGACATGAAACTCGTGAATGCGTTTGAAAAAGTCCCTGAGGGACAAGCAACCTGACCACGCAGGAGTTTTGCAACATCATGCCCGGGTTCAACCCGGAGTACACACCGCAACCCCGCAGGGGTTTTGTAAGAGTTAGCCCCAGGTTTCAACCTGGACATTTGGAGATCGATCGATGTCATTCTGGCGGTTGTATTACCACATTGTCTGGGGAACCAGAAACCGTCACCCGACGCTTGAAGGCGACGTAGCCGATATCGCGGATCGATCAATCCGCAGGTCATGCCATGACATGGGACTCATCCTTTATGCCTTGGGCATGATGCCAGAGCACGTTCACCTTGTGGCAGGAATTCCGCCACGGTATGCGGTGGCACAGGTTGTCAAACAGATCAAGGGCAGCTCCAGCCATTTCCTGAACCAGACAAAGGGTGAGCAAGCCTGGTTCGGATGGCAAAATGAGTATGGAGTGATGAGCTTCGGCGAGCGATCGCTCCGCAAGATCATCAACTACGCTGAGAACCAGCGCACACACCATCTGACCGCCGACCTGATGCCGGCACTTGAACAAATGGAATCGGAGGACCCACGGGTTGAAACCCGTGGCTAAGGCACAGAAAGTCCCTACGGGACTGAGAACCAGACCCCGCAGGGCTTCTGCAATTATTGGATCCTCGGGGTTCAATCTGGCAAATGCACATCGTAACCCCGCAGGGGTTTTGTAAGAGTTAGCCCCAGGTTTTAACCTGGAGGAGAAAACCAATGGCCGCCGAAGCACTTCTGACACACCTGCGAACCGAGCTCGAGTTAATCCGCGACGCCGGCATGGACAAAGCCGAAACCCAAATCAAGAGCCCGCAGGGATCGAGCATCGTCACCGAACGGGGCGAGATGGTCAACTTCTGCGCGAACAACTACCTCGGACTCGCCAACGATCCGGAAATCATCGAGTCCGCGATCGCCGGCATGCGCTCACGTGGCTTCGGCATGGCGTCGGTCCGCTTCATCTGCGGCACGCAGGATCTGCACAAGCAGCTGGAGGAGCGCATCTCCGCATTTCTCGGCACCGAAGATACGATTCTGTACAACTCCTGCTTCGACGCAAATGGCGGTCTCTT
>JBGTJM010000059.1:0-10715 GCA_041745115.1 Thermomicrobiales bacterium | reverse complement strand
CGGCGCAAATGTGTTCGGCAGGATGTGACGAAACAGGATGCGCTGGTCACTGACGCCGACGGCCATCGCGGCTTGCACGAACTCACGCTCCCGAATGGACATCACCTCGCCTCGAACGACTCGTGCGAAACCAGCCCAGTTTATGAGCCCGACTGCCAGCACCGTTGCCACCAGTCCAGGTCCCAGCGCACCCGCCAGAATGACTGCGATCAGGATCAGGGGGAAACCCCAGGTGATCTCGACTACTCCACTAATCAACGTGTCAGCCCAGCCGCGTCGATACCCCGCCACAGCGCCCGCCAGAATTCCAATGACCATCGAGATGGCGGTGATTCCAAAACCAACGGCCAGCGAGATGCCGATGCCAACCGCAAGACGGCTGAGCATGTCTCGGCCAAGGTTGTCGGTGCCAAGGAGATGCCCCTCCGCACCAAGCGGCGCAAAGGTGTTCATCAGATCCTGCGCGGCGTAGTCGTGCGGCAGCACCCCGGGGTTGCGCAATGCCAGTAATCCAATCGCTCCGACAACCACATAGAGAGCAACGACGATCAGCCCGACCAGCGCACCGCGATTGCGCCGCAGCGTTCTCAAGCTCTGGAGCGATCGCCGTTCGCTGTCAGGAAGCGCATCTCCGGCCTGGTTCCAGTCTCGCGAAGCTTCCGAGAGTGTGGCCATCTCAATCAACCGCTACGAATAGCGAATGCGGGGGTCCGCCACCCCATAGGCGATGTCGGCGAGCAGGTTGGAGACCAGTACAACAAAAACCAGCAAGAGCGAAAAGAACTGCGCCACCGGATAGTCTCGCCGCAACACAGCATCGACCAGTAGGTACCCAACACCCGGCCAGCGAAAGATGGTTTCGACAATCAGCGCATAACCAATGAGCCATCCCAACCGCAATCCGGCCAGCGAAATGACCGGAATCATTGCTGTGCGGGAGACTCGCCTGCCGATTACGGTCCAGTCGCTCAGCCCCTTTGCCCGGTGAGTGCGCACGAAATCCTGTCCCATCTGCTCGAGCATCGCGGAACGCATCATCCGTACCGTGACGGCAATGCCTTCCGCCGCCAGCACGACGGTTGGCATGACCAGGTGTTTCCAGCTACCGGTCCCGGACGTCGGGAGCCACTTCAGTTGGGAGCTGAACACATACACCAGAATCAGCGCCAACCAGAAGTTGGGAATGCCCATGCCAAGCGCTGCGACGGACGATATGAGTGAATCGACCCACGTGTTGCGGCGGGCAGCCGCCAGCATGCCCAGTGGCACGCCAATCAGATAGGTGACCAGCACCGCTGACAGGCCAAGAATCAGGCTGTTCCGTCCATACGTGACGAGCAGATCGGAAATCTTGGAGCCGTTGACAAGCGAGATCCCCAAATCGCCGCGCAGGAGATTACTGATGTAGACAAAGTACTGCGAATAGACCGGACGGTTGAGCCCGAGACGCTCGCGATAGGCCTCGCGTACTTCCTCCAATGCAGCAGGATTGAGAACCACACCGCTAGGATCACCCGGGGCAAAGCGCAGGGAGTAGAAAACCACAATCGACGAAATGACCAGGATGATGGCCATCCGGATGCCGCGACGGGCGAGGTAGGCTCCCATACTCCTCCGAATATCGTGGGCGAGACCGCGTTGGAGCGACCTCGCCCACTGGTTTCAGACGGCTGTTCGCTGCTGCTTAGGTGCTAACTCAGCCAGACATCGTTGTAGAAGGGATACAGGTTCCACTGATGCGGCAGATACCCCTGCACGTTCGACCGAGATACCCAGAACGCATTGCGGTTGATCAGTGGAATCGTTGGCAAATGCTCTGCCACTGCCAGCTGGAACTGCGCTCCAGCGGCCGCCAGCTCCTCTTCGTTGGCAGCGTTTTGCCAGGCCTCGATAGCGGCGTCAACTTCAGGAATCGATGCCTGCGCCCAGTTCGGATTCGGGATCGTGCCTGATCCCACGAACAGGATCACCACATCGATCGGCACTGGCCAGAGATAGTAGAAAAGATAGGAATCAGGATCGCTCGCCAGGGTGTTGAAGTAGGTGCCGCGATCCTGCGCCTCGATCGTGACATCCATGCCAAGCTGTCGAAGTTGGTCCTGAATGACGGTTCCCAGCTGGCGGTTGAACGACTCGTCCTGAACGGGCATGGTGAACTCCATACGCTGGCCGTTCTTTTCCAGGATGCCATCGTCACCGGGCGTCCAGCCGAGTTCCGCGACCATCGCTTGAGCACCTTCGAGATCGAACTGGTTGAACTGCTCGACGTCGGCCGTGTAATAGCGATCGGCCGAGGTTATCGGTCCAAAGAGTGGCTCTCCTTCACCGAAGAGCAACGCATCGGAGATCGCCTGCCGGTTGATCGCGGCGGAGATCGCCTGCCGCATGGTCACTTCGTGGAAATCGAGCGCGGTGCGGGTGTGATTCACGCCCATGATGTACCCGGACCACTCGCGCAACCGCACCACATTCAGGTCGGAGTTCCCCTCCAGGCGGGACACGTCCTGCGCAGCAGGGCCCCGCAGGGTATCGATCTCGCCGTTCTCGATTCGGATTGCTCGTTGGGCAGCCTCGCTGATGAACTCCCAACGGATTCCGTCAAGATATGCGGGCCCCTGATTCTGGAAATACGGAACGATCGACCCCGGATACTCTTCCCATTTGTCGACCGTCACATGGCTGCCCGGCACCCACTCGCCGAACGTGAACGGTCCGCTGCCGTCGATTTCCTGCTGTCCATAGGTACCAGGTTCGGCGGACTCGAGTTCCGAACGAATCCGCTGGTTGAAGATCGACCAGTACCCGGTATCGACCACGTTGATCACGTCGTAGTACGGGTGCGCCATGTTCAGCACGACCGTCGATTCATCAGTTGCTTCGATCGTTTCGACGGGCGCAAAGAAAACATTCAGGCTGCCATTCTCTTTGATCTCATTGAACGCCGCCGCGACCGCAGCCGCATCGAGCGGGTCACCGGAGTGGAATGTCAAACCTGATCTGATATTGAATGTCACGGTCACGCCGTCTTCGGAGATCTCCCACGATTCAGCGATCTGTGGCACCTTCGCACCATCGGGGTCATTGGTAATCACATTCTCATAGATGGCGGAAAACGCCGGGTCGTACCAGTTCGTACCCACGGGATCCATCCGTGAGAAGTCGAGGTCGTACCCTTCTCTCAGCGTGCCTCCGACGGTGGGCTCATCCTGAAACCGGGCCGATAGTCCGGCAGACTTGCCAGTTGACGCCGCCGACAAGCCGGCTGGCCTCATTCCGGTAATCAGCCCGGCCACAACCGAAGCCGACAGACCGAGTGCAGCCGCGCGTCTCATCGCCTCGCGCCTGGAAATCGACGCAGACGCGTACTCCTTCAGAACCTGATCGAGGGAATCGTGTATTCGGGACATCGTCCTGCTCCTTTCGGCATGAGCGACAAACCGAGACAATATCGTGAGGTTCTTTCAAGGGTACGTTGAGCAATTTATAAGTGTCAACTCACGTCCTGAAAATTGTCGAGAAATGGGATTGCATGAGATTCGCGGGCGTTCAGCGCAGAGAGTGAACCGTAGATGCTCTCAAACTAACTGAGCGCCCCTGAAGGGATTCCCGCTTCAGACTCTCGCCCCGCCCAGGGGAGACCCTGGTTATCCCAATGCGGAATACTCAATCTTTGGATTCAGTTGTAGTAGTTGTCGCCGTAGTTGGAATCACCGCTTCCGCCGCTCAGCAAGTTCCAGAACCGGCGCAGCAGACCCGGAGATGGCTCTGATTCTGTCGGCTTCTTGTCGGCTGTGAGAGGTTCAGACAAAGGTGAATGTTGCGGCGAATCATCAGATTGATCACCGACTCGTAACTTCTCGCTCATCCCAAACACCTTTCTGTCCAAGGGCCAGCCAACGAAACCCGGCCATTAGTCGGTTTTCCGGGCCTGCCAAGGGCTTCACTCCGATACAACCGCAGTTGCCAGTACCGTGCCTTTGAATTCGACCGCAACATTAAGCTGAACCTTCACCCATAGCTTACGCCAGATGAAACGTCGCGTAAACGGTATGCAGTGGGCGGCCCGCAAAGCGTCTGTCACATTCCCTGCGCTGGCTTTACTGCCCTACGGCAGCGAAAACCGAAGCTCATCGAGCACATCGTCGATCAGCCACAGATCGCCGTCCCGGATCAGGAAAAAGCCGAAGATCTTCTGCACGGGAATCAGGGCCGGGTCGAGGATCACCGTTGCCAGCACCCTGCCATCGTCGAGAACTCGCACATTGCGAATATCGACGATGATCGTCCAGTCATCGCGATCGAGCGGTCGGGGAGTAGCGAGGACGGCCAGACTTTCGGGTGATTCCGATGCCAGAATACGCTGAAGGTAGGCCTCAGAATAGAGCGCGTAGGCTCTCAGGGGTTCCCCTGCGTTCAGGCAGCTAAACAGATCCTGGATTGCACGCTCGACCTGACCGACGAGTTCTTTGTCGGCTGGTACTCCGACGACCTGATCTCCAGAAACTGGTGTTGCGCCAATCGAGATCGGCAGCAGAGCCACCAATGACTCAGTGGTCAATGGGGCATGAGTGCATTCGACCGGATCTGGCTTGAAGGGGAATGCCGGCGTTGTGGAGTCCGACGCCACGATGGCCAGAACGAGCGCTAAGGACGAAATCAGCAATGTCATGAGGTCGCCAATTGCATCGGCCGTGATTTAAAAAATTCGGATTCAGGCAATCCGCAAATGCAGGGATGAAGTCCCGGCGAGTTGCCGGGACTATGACAGACCTTCAAGCGTCAGCTGGTCAATGCCTTCTTCGACGCCACCAGTAACCGGCCGCGCTTCTGAGCCAGTTCCTGAATCTGCTCCGGCGTGTACTCGAACAGTCCACCCTGGGTCTTCAGACCGAGCTTGCCTTCTTCGACCTTGCTGGTTACCGTCGCTGAAATCCCGGTGTTATTGCTCAGATCCTTGTTCAGATAGCTCGCCACAGCGGTGTAAATATCCAGACCAGCGACATCGAGCAGCTCAAGTGGACCGATCACCGCCAGCTTGTAGCCAATACCCCATTTGGTGATCTTGTCGATATCCTCCGCCGAGGCAACTCCTTCATCGAGCAGGTGCAGCGCTTCCCGCATAATCGCATAGAGGATGCGGTTCTCCACGAAACCGGGGATGTCCTTATCCACAATTCCGGGCACCATTTCGACGCTCTCGATGACAGCGACCGTCGTTTCGACGGCACCCTGATCGGTCTTGTCTCCCTTGATGACCTCGATCACCGGGATCAGATGCGGAGGATTCGACCAGTGCATCCCGATCACTCGCCCAGGATTCTTCAGACCTTCCTGCAGCGTGGTAATGGGGATACCGGAGGTGTTGGAAGCCAGGATCGCGTCGGGCTTCGCCTGCTCGGAAAGCTCCTGGAAAACCGAACGCTTGATGTCGAGCCGCTCAGGAACGGTCTCCACCACGAAATCGGCCGCGCCAACCGCCGCTGCCTGATCCTCGGTGAGTGTCAGTCGGCCTCTTGCTGCCTCAGCGTCGGCCTCGGTCATGAAGCCTCCGCCGATCAGTGTCTTGAAAACGAACTCGATGGTCCCTTTTGCCTTCTCGAGTTGATCGGTTTTGATGTCGGACAAGGTTGTGTCGTAGCCGAACCGCGCGAACGTGGCCGCCATCCCTGGGCCCATGGTTCCGGCACCGACAACGGCTACCTTCTTGATGCTTTCGACTGTCATGTTTTCCCTTTCTTCAGTACCTGACGAGATGCCAGGTTTTTACCAATCTCACCGCCGCAATCGGCCTTTCGCAGGCCCGACCTCTCTTCCTGGACGATCAATGCATCGAAATGCCGCCACCAATATTGATCGCCGCACCGTTGATGAACTGCGCTTCGTCGGAACAGAGAAAGACCATCAGACCATTGATATCTTCAGGAGTTTCCAGTTTGCCGATCGGCGTGTGCGAAAGCACATAGTCGAAGTGGCCCTGTGGGAACGCTGCCCGGGTGCCCGGCGTGTCGAGCAGGGTTGGCGTCACGTAGCAGGTGGTGATGCCCTGCGGACCGAGTTCATGCGCAAGTGCCCGGGTGAATCCCAGAATCGCGGCTTTGCTGGTCACATAATGGGCAAATCCGGGTGTTCCCATCCAAACGGTGTCCGAGCCGATATTGATGATCTTGCCCTGGCCCTGTTCGCGCATGGCCGGAACCACCGCTCTGGTCGCCAGAAACACCCCATCGACGTTGACCCGCATGCGGGTTTTCCACTCGTCGTAGGTCAGCTCGTCCCATGGCAGTGCGGTAAACAGTCCGGCATTGTTGATCAGCACGTCGATTCTGCCGAACTTGTTGACTGCCGTCTGAGCCATTTTCTCCATGGCCTTTTCGGAGGTCACATCCGCTTTCACGAACGCGACCTTGTTGCCTCGCTTCGCTTTTTTGATCTCGTCGGCGAGCTCCCGACCATCGGCGATATCCACCATCACCACCGCCGCGCCTTCCTCGACGAGTCGACGTGAGATCGAGCCGCCGATCTCACCGGCGCCACCGGTCACGACCACAACCTTGTCCTTGATACTAATGGTCATACATGTTCCTCCTTCTGGACGCTAACCGGGAATCCCGGTCTTACTCACATCTCCGAACCAGTGTCTCTAGCCTGCTATGCCGCTGCGTCGTTCCAGCCATCCAGAGCCTCCATTGCAGCGCCGACGCCAGCGCCGAGCTGCACCGGATATCCAATGTCTTTCAGGCTTCGCTCGAGAATCGCCAGCTGGGCCGCCAGCGTCGTTGGATGGGCCGCCATCCCCATATGACCCAGCCGGAAGAGTTTTCCAGACAATTCGCCATACCCCGGTGAGATCATCACGCCGTAGCGGTCTCGCATCGTGCCGCGAATCTGCTCATCCGTCAGCCCATCGGGCATTTTGACAGCGGTGACACACGAAGCAGCAATCTCCTCTCGCACTGGCCAGAGATCCAGACCCAGAGCCTTCACCCCTTCGCGACAGGCCTGCGCGATCCGCTGGTGTCGCTCGACATGGCGTTCCATCCCTTCTTCGAGGGCCTGGGTCAGTGTCGATTCGAGCGCGTACATTTCGCTCACCGACGGCGTATAGGGAAATCGCTGGTTCTCCAGCCAGGCGTCTTTCCAGTCGAGAATCGAGAGGAAGCTGCCACGCAACGGATTCCCATGTGCCTCCATCGCTTTCCAGGCGGCAGGGCTAATCGACATCAACGAAAGACCCGGCGTTCCACCGAGGCACTTTTGCGGACCCGCGATCGCCACATCCAGCCCCCAGTCCTCAGGACTGAGCAGCTCGCCGCCCAGTCCTGAAACCGTATCGACCAGAGTCAGTACACCAAACTCCCGCGCCACAGCGCCGATATCCTTCACCGGATTGTGCGTGCCCGATGGGGTTTCGGAGTGGACCACAGAGAGGTACTTCACACCCGGGTTGGCTTGCAAAGCCTTGCGGACATCTTCCGGATCGATTGCGTCGTCATAGCCAACGGCAACCTCGATCGTTTCGCCGCCAAACTTGTCGATGAACATCTGGAACCATTTCCCGAACACCCCCGACACCAGGTTCAGCACCTTGTCGCCCGGCTGAATCAGGCTGGCTGCCGCAGCTTCGAGTCCCAGAATCGCTTCGCCCTGCATGATCACCACATCGTAATCCGTGCGAAACACCTGTTTCAGCAATTCGGTCGTATGCGCAAATTGCTCTTTGAATGCCAGGTCGTAGTGATAGAGCACTGGCCGGGTCATCTCTCGCAGGGTCCGCTCTGGCACTTCGACCGGTCCCGCTGCCAGATTCATCCTTGGCCATTTGGTCATCGCTGACTCCTTACCGCTCCATGCCAATAGTCAACACATTTCCACAGGTAGTCTTCAAAAACGACGCCCACATAGCCCGTATAGCCCACATAGCCCGCAACCAATTCTGCAGTTTCACACTCGTTCATCGATTCGGACTGGCCCGAGAAGTGAGCGCCACTCCCCGGACCATCCGCGCAACACGTTCTAGTAGCCGAGCTCCGCAAGCCGGGCCTGCATGCCCTCGGCATCGCCGATTGCCGACACGCTGAGCGTGCCATCGACGATTTCGGCCTCTGCTGTCTTGACGGCTTCCTGAACATCTGCCGCAACGCTGTCTGGCAGATCGAGGAGGCGGACACCGCCATTGCTGACATCCATGGTGTAGACCTGACCGAACTCCTCAGTACCAGCATTGACGATCAGCTGCTCGTAGATGCCGGTGTAGTCGAAGAGAACCGAGGTCAGCAGCACATCGCTGTACTCAGCGCTCTTGTCGCCGATCACATCGATGAACCACGCTGGCGTCTCAGGATTCTCTTCGTTGAATGCCCGAATCGCTTCGATCATGCCGAACGAGGCACCATCACCCATGCCGAAGATGATGTCCGCTCCTGCAGCAAGCTGCTGCTCGGTCACTCGGCTTGCGCCCGCGGCATCGTCATACGCAGCCTCGCCGATCACACTGTAGATCAGCGATGCATCCGGGTTCGACGCACTCAGGCCCTCCGCAAAACCGACGGTCATGTAGTTCCATGTTGGCGGCTCGCCAGAAACCACCACACCAACGGTTCCGCTCGTGGTGGTCAGCCCAGCCAGTACACCAGCCAGATAGGCCACTTCCTGTGCCTGAGTCTCGATATCGGCCACGTTGTCGGTGACGGCATCCGGATTCTCGATCACGGCCACGTACACGTCATTGGTGGCCGCAAAGTCCGGACAGGTCGTCTGGTAACCCGAAGCATGGCAGACGATCAACTCTGCGCCATCATCGGCGAGATCACCGAGCGCCGGAGTGATGTCGTCATATCCACCATTCTCTGCAACGATCGAGGTGATGCCCAATCGTTCAGCGACCGCATCCATCGCATCGGCAGCCTGCTGGTCCCAGCCCAGATTGGTACGGGCACCCGGCGTGATGACTGCCGCTGTGGATACACCGGGCTCTCCAACCGGAGTCGCATCCTGAGCGATCGCCGGGGCAACCACACTCAGACTGACTGCGGCAAGCAATGCCAGCGCAGCCATTGCCCGGAACGAATGTCGAACTCTTCTCATGTTCTTTCCTCCTCTACTACACGAAACAAAAACGTGTCGCGTCGCGACGGGATCCGCACCCGCGCGGGGCTCGACTCCAATCTGAGTCGAGTCCCTCGAGGGCGCGGCGGTTCTATCCATCCCTGCATGTTCGCAATCCATCACCTCCTCGCAGGTCTTTCCTGCATAGACCTATTGTCGACCATCGATCGATCATCTCTGCCCCCGCCAGTAGGGAATTGCCAGCGATGCCGGTAGAGCCGTCTTTCCGGCCAGCACAACCATCGCCACCATGATCCCTATATAAGGAAACATGCCGATGAATTCCGTGCGAATTCCCACCCCGATGATCTGAAGACTATCTCCCAGCGCGTTCAGCATGCCAAACAGCACTGCTCCAGCAGCGATTCGATACGGGTTCCACCCACCCAGCATCGTGATCGCCAGCGCAATGAATCCCTGGCCGACCGTCATTCCAACCGTGAAGATGCGTAAGTCAGCAACGGCGAGAAACGCCCCGGCAAACCCGGCCATGATTCCACCCAGAGCGATCGCCATGTATCTGGTGCGGTAGACATTGACCCCGGCCGCGTCCGCCGCAAACGGGCTCTCGCCCACCGCGCGCACGTTCAAACCAAACCGTGTCCGGAACAGCACGAATGCGAAGAGAGGCACCATTGCCCAGCAAAGATAGAAGAGCAACTGCCGGTTGAAAAGCGCAGGGCCTATTACGGGAATTTCGCTCAGGATCGGAATCTTGATCGAACGTGCTCGCACATTTGCTGCCACATTCTGCCCGCCATACCAGTCCCGGAACAGGTAGCCCGTTAGCCCTGCCGCGAAGATCGTTATCGCCAGCCCAACCAGGACCTGATCGACCCGCAGCTGAATCGTCAGAAAACCGAACAGCAGCGCCAGCGCCAGGCCTGCGGCAATTCCTCCCAGCATCCCGATCGCGACGCTCTCGGTTCGATAGGCAGCGTGAAAACCAAAAAAGCACCCCGCTAGCATCATTCCTTCGATACCCAGATTGAGCATTCCGCCCTTCTGCGCAAACGCATCTCCCAGCGACGCAATCACCAGTGGGACGGCCCGCAACAATCCACCGGCAAGCATCGCAGTAAGGAAATCGACCAGGTCAATACCATTGATCGTCACGTCGATGTCCCAGACCTAAGCGCGGGTGTTCCGGCTTCCAGATCGCTGGAACGTGGTCGCATCGACCAGCGCCGCTCCAGATAGACTGTCACCGCAAAGCAGAGCAGCATCAGGCCCTCGAGCATGGCAATGAAATAGGTCGGAACATCGGCCCGCCGCGCCATCGAATCACCGCCGATGAGCAGGAAGGAAAAGAAGAACGCGAACGGCACTAGCAGCAAGCTGTTCAACCGTGCCAGATACACCAGCGCGAAGGCGGTAAACCCATATCCCGGATTCCAGTTTCCTTTGAACAGTCCCTGCACACCCAGTACATCGTTTGCGCCGGCCAGACCTGCAAATCCACCGCTGAGCAGCAGCGCCGCGAACATCAGACCCGCGACCGGAATGCCCGCATGCACAGCTGCTCGCCGGTTGCGGCCGATCACATCGATCATGAAGCCGGGCACGGTCGAGCGGAACAGAATGGCCACGAGAACGACGCAGACGAACCC
>JBGTJM010000058.1:0-2209 GCA_041745115.1 Thermomicrobiales bacterium | reverse complement strand
TCGATGGTTTTGTATCTCGCTTTTCGTCAGAAGGAGGGCGAATGGAATTGCTGGACGGGGTTGCGAAGGTCGCGATTGGTGGAACCACACTGAAAGCATTGAACGATCACGGGTTGACCGGGATACGACTGGCTGCGGTCCAATCACTGAATGGACTCGTCGAAACGCTGGAGCGGTGTTTGTCGGCGGTGACTGCAGGGGGCCAGAAATGATCGTAGAAACAAGTTGGAGGAAGACTGCTGATACTGCGGGTTTCCCCGCGAATCGGTTGCGACGTACCCGGCGCACCGCAGCCATCAGGCGGATGGTGCAGGAGACGACTCTTTCGCCGAGCGATGTGATTATGCCGCTGTTTGTTCGGCCCGGGAACGACCTGCAGCTCCCAATCAGTTCAATGCCGGGTCAGTTCCAATGGTCTGTGGATCGCCTGGTGAGGGAAGTCAGAGAAATCAGCAAGATGGGAGTCCCGGCGGTCATGCTTTTTGGCATACCTTCCAGCAAGGACGCCAATGGTAGCGAGAACTGGAATCCTGACGGAATTGTGCCGTCTGCGATCAGGGCAATCAAGGATGCGGTACCGGAGATGGTAGTGATCTCGGACATGTGCCTCTGTGAATACACCGACCATGGTCATTGCGGCTTGATCAACAGTCCTGAGGGAGGGTACTTCAACGCTTCATTGCCGCAAGGTTACCTGCTCAACGACCCAACACTCGAACTGCTGGCAAAGTCATCGGTCGTCCACGCCGAAGCCGGGGCCGACATGATCGCACCATCGGGAATGATCGATGGCATGGTCAGAGCGATCCGGGAGGGGCTCGACGGCGCCGGTTTCGATCACGTACTGGTGATGAGCTATGCCGCCAAATTCGCCAGCGGATTCTATGGGCCTTTTCGTGAAGCGGCCGAGAGTCCTCCACAATTTGGGGACCGTAGTCAATACCAAATGGATCCGGCCAACCGGCGGGAAGCCATGCTCGAAGCAAGGCTTGATGTAGCTGAAGGTGCAGATATGATCATGGTGAAACCTGCGATGCCCTACCTCGATGTATTGCGAGAGATTCGGGATGCCTTCGATTTACCGGTGGCGGCTTATCAGGTCAGTGGGGAGTACGCGATGCTTCATGCAGCTGCCGCGAATGGATGGATCGACCTGGACCGATGTGCGCAAGAGGCGATCGTTGGGATCAAGCGAGCCGGTGCAGACATGATCCTGACGTATTTCGCCAAAGATGTCGTGCGCTGGTGCGGTGCCTGATGCCGGCAGCAGATTTGACCAACAGCCGGTTCCTGCGTGCGTGTCGCCGCGAAGAGGTGGATGCCACTCCGGTCTGGCTCATGCGGCAGGCGGGCAGGTATATGCCGGAGTATCGAGCTCTGCGGCAGAAATGGGGGATTCTCGACATCATCAAGAATCCCGAGCTGGCCGTCGAAGTCACGATGCAGCCAATTGAAGCATACGATCTCGATGCAGCCATCATCTTCGCGGACATCTTGCCGTTGCTCGAACCGATGGGACTGAAACTGGAGTTTGTGAAAGGCGAGGGCCCGCTCATTCACAATCCGATACGCAGTGCCGAAGATGTTGATGCGTTGCGTTCAGTGCCGGCCAAAGAGGGCGTAGCGTTCACCCTTGAAGCAATCCGGCTTGCCCGAAAGGAGCTCGACTCTCGAGGCATACCGCTGATCGGGTTTAGTGGCGCACCGTTCACCCTGGCGAGCTATGCGATCGAAGGTGGAAGCAGTAAGAACCACATCCACGTGAAGCAAATGATGATGGGCGACGCTGGCCTTTGGACGGCATTAATGCATCGATTCAGCGAGGCAGTGGGCGAGTACCTCGTTGAGCAAGCCCGGGCTGGAGCCCACGCGCTGCAGCTCTTCGATAGCTGGTGCGGTCAGCTGAGTCCCGAAGATTACCGTCAGCATGTGTTGCCGTGGACGACACGAAGCGTCGAAATCGCTCGCGCAGGGGGAGTGCCGGTCATCCTCTTTGGAGTGGGTACTGCCGGATTGCTGGAGCTAATGGCCGAAACGGGAGCTGATGTCATCGGGGTTGACTGGCGAATTGGTCTTCGAACAGCGTGGGACCGGATCGGGCACGGCAAGGCTATCCAGGGCAACCTTGATCCTGTGTCGCTATTCGCACCCTGGGACTCCGTTGCGACCAGAGCCGATCTCATACTCGAAGACGCGGCTGGACAATCCG
>JBGTJM010000057.1:0-4282 GCA_041745115.1 Thermomicrobiales bacterium | reverse complement strand
AGCGGAACCTGCAAAAATGCCACTCCGATCAGATTGCTCAGTACCCAGCTCAACGGTACCGCGATCAGCGCCCCCAGGAACCAGCTGAGCAACCCGACTACGAGACCCTCGACAATGACGATCTTTGCCACTATGCCGTTGGAGGCACCAATCGCGCGCATCAGACCGATTTCCCGGGTTCGCTCGATGACGTTGAGCGACATTGCGCCTGCAAGTCCGAGAGAACCGACGATCACGAGCAATATCGAAACGAAGAGCAGAAGCACCACCAGAATCTCGAACAAACTCTGCGTTCCTGAGCGCAGCTCGCTTTTCGTATTGACCTGGGCTACTGGAAATCCTGCCCCCCTCAGTTCTTGCTCAGCGTTTTGAGCCGCCTCACTTTGAGATGTAGCGTCGTGAGACACGGTGACCAGGACGATTCGATCGACCTCGCCATCGATGCCCAGTGCCTGGCTAAACGGCTCGTACGGGGCGTAGGCGACTGGCCCGGTCAGTTGGGAGGTTACGATGCCCACCACTGGCCAGGTCAGCTCCGCGCCCTGCACCTTGAGGGTTAGCAGGTCGCCAACGCCGATGTCCGATTCATCTCGCCTGAAGTCGACGTTGACGACAAATGACTCTGTCTCTCCAGGCTGGAACCAGCGCCCCTCAACCAGAGTTGGCTGCACCAGGCTGGATTCGGCAGGTGGTGCCAGCATCCAGATGTTCGAGTTCTGTGTGCCGTCGGGACGCAACCTCGATGCATTCGTGGCCAGCCAGCCTTCTGCGCTCTCTACCCCGGAGAGTGACAAGGCGATGGGGATCGCGTCGGACGCGGAGACCGGATCGCTCAGGCTGATCTCGACGTCGTAAGACGTGTATTGGATGATCTCGCTAAGTGTGTTGTCGAGTGAAGATTGAATGGTGGCGACGCTCGCGAATATGGCGCCGCCAAGTGTCAATGTGACAAGGGTTAGAGCTAGCCTGCCTCGGCGCCTGAACGTATTTCGCAGCGACAGCATGACTGGGCGGGGTACTCCACGAATCCGGCCGAGAACACGATCGATGATGCCAGGCCGATACGGCCGCTCGCTGAGCCCGTACGAGGAGATTGCCTCGCGTACTGTGATCTTTGTTCCGCGAACGATCGGTACGAGTGTGGCCAGGAATGGCACGAGGAGGCCAATGGCCAACTCGATCGCCACAACGGAAGGTGGAAACCATGTTCCCTGTACCTGGAGGTTCAGCAGGTCAGCAAAGTACCTTGAGAATGCCACGCCGGCAAGGGCAGCGAGCGGGACGGCGATGACAACTGCCAACAGCCCGTAGCCGAGAACCAGGGCAATGTAGAGTCCCGAAATCTGACGTCGCTGGCCGCCAATGGCTTTCATGATTCCAATCTGGCGAATCTGCTGAGCGAGGAGGGCATTGACAGTGTTGACTACGAGGAAGACTCCGAGCAGGAGAATCAGTCCACCCAACAGTCCAAGGACCAGGATCAAGGCTGATCCCAGATCGGCGCTGTGGTAGCGAGGAGTGTCGTGGACTGCGATGCGATTAACCGTTACGCCGCCTGGTTCCACAACGGCATCGCGCGCAATGCCGGCTACGAGTTCTCCTTGCTGCAAGTCCCTTGGGAGCTCGGCCGCCACGACCCGTAATTCGTTGTATGACTCAGGCTGCCCAAGGGAGGCGAGGGTTTCAATCGATACGTACCCTGAGAAACGGTCCTCACTGAGACTGGGAGACACCTTGCCTGGGTCGTAGGCCAGACCACTGACAATCAACGAGTGTGTTGAACCGTCCGTCATTTCGACGAGCACACTGTCGCCAATGCCGATGTTGGACTCCGAGCTCGAGAGTCGCTCGAGGAGAATCTCTCCCGTTGCCGGAGGCCAGGCGCCGGTTTCCGGCAGGACCCGATCGATTCGAATGTCGTTGAAGTCGGCGATCGCGTAAATATCAAGGTTCAGCCAGGAGTTACCTTCGCCTTCCATCCGTGCTGCGACGTTCGCACGACCTTCAGCATCGGCAATTTCGGGCAATTCTCGTACGGCGTCGACAATGCTTTCGTCGAACGGATCGGTCATCAGCAAGGCCGAGGCCGAATTGGCAGCGTCGAACGAGGAGTCGATGCCTCGCTGGAGCACTTCGCGGGCGGTCAACATGGTGCCCACCGCAAACACCCCGATTGCGATGGAGAGGATCACCAGAGCGGTGCGAGATCGGGAGACCTTGAGATCCGCGAGAACTTTTCGCCATCTTGGACTACGCATGATTGCCGCCATTGACAATGCGGCCATCAGACAGCTCGATGTGGCGGCCCGTTCTTTTCGCGAGACTGACATCATGGGTGACCATTACGATGGTCTTGCCATCCCTGACCAGCTGCTCGAAGAGCCCGAAAACGGACTCCGCTGTGGTGGAGTCGAGGTTGCCAGTCGGTTCATCGGCTACCAGGAGCGGTGGGTCGTTTGAAAGCGCCCTGGCAATGGCCGCCCGTTGTTGTTGACCTCCTGAAAGCCCCGATGGCAGCTTCCGGACGTGTTCGGAGAGACCGACCTGATCAAGGAGGACGCTGGCCCGCTCGGAACGCTCGCGCGAGGGATACCTGTTGGCAAAATCCATCGGCAGCATGACGTTGTCGAGCACCGACAGTGTAGGCAGAAGCTGAAAGAACTGGAAGATGATTCCGAGATTTCGTCCTCGCCAGATACCCAGCTCGTTCTCGTTGAGCGACTGCAAGTTGGCGCCACAAACGACTAGTTCGCCGCTCGTCGGGCGATCGATGCCCGTCAGCATATTCATCAACGTGGATTTGCCGCTACCCGATCGACCGGTGATGGCGACGAACTCTCCAGGATGCACCTCCAGATCGACGCCATCAAGCGCCTGAAAAGGTCCTGCATCTGTTTCGAATGTTTTCACCACATTTCGCAATAGCACAAGCGGACTTTCGGTCCCGCCCGCTTTTGGTGATGTCACGACCGTTTTCCTGCTGCCGGCTCTCAGTCGTCGCTTCAACTTACTACCTCTTCTCGTTGGGCCACTACCGAACGGAGCGACAGCTAGGGGATTTGATCTCGTTCAAGACTAAGGCATTGACGCAACACGGCCGATTGTTTCTTTCGGGATTTTGTGTCGATTTCGTGGCAAGCGAGCAGTATCGAGCGATTGCCGAACGGAGGTGGTTGGCACCGATCCGACCTGCGGCGGCCCAAAGTGGTTCTGAATCGATGAAGGGTTGCAGGCGAGTGTTCAGATCTCTTCGCAGGGGATCAATTGCCCAAAGTGTTGAGGCCTGGCTTTGACCTAACCCCCAACCGGTATGTAGTCGGGATCGGTCGATCTAGGTAGTTCTTGATAGTCAGACCAGGACTGTGAATCTACGTCGATCTGGAGATGGCGGATACATATCGATCCGCGATGATGATCCTGTTGGAGGCCAAGGCGATCGGGCCCAACACTATGCGACTAGAGATCGTCTGGGTTTATGGATAAGAGGAGTGAACACAATGTCCGTGGAAACCGTAGTGTCAGATGTTCTAGCAGAGGTGACCCAGACTGAAGACCCACTAATGGAACTCAGGGGTCGAGTGCTGGGAACGGTCATCGACAGTTCGAGCGACGGGTTCGACGAAGCGCGAGCGCTTCCAAACTTACTTGCTGACAGACGTCCAAGTGCCATCGTGAAAGTCCTGACGGCAGAGGATGTTTCGTCGACGGTGAATTTTGCACGAGAGCGTGGATTGCCTTTGACAGTGCGGAGCGGAGGCCACAGTCTCGCCCAGTTTGGTGTCGCTGATGGCGCGATTGGCATCGATCTCTCTGAAATGAAGCGTGTTCAGATCGATCCAGTCGAGCAGATTGCTCGGGTTCAAGGGGGCGCGACGTCCTTTGATGTGGCGACGGCCGCGCAGGTGCATGGCCTGGCTCTGACCACGGGCGATACGCAGTCAGTGGGAATCGGCGGACTCACGACTGGCGGCGGCGTGGGATTCATGGTGCGGAAGTACGGACTCACGATCGATAGTCTCCTTTCAGCGCAGGTGGTGCTGGCGGACGGGCGGATCGTAACTGCGAGCGCTGACGAACATCCAGGCCTCTTCTGGGCTATTCGTGGCGGCGGCGGGAACTTTGGTGTTGTCACCGAGTTTACGTTCAAGCTGGCAAAGGTTGGCACGATTCTGGGTGGAGACCTGATGCTGCCAGCCACTCGGGAGGTCGTTCGCGGATACCTTGATTATGTGGCTCAGGCTCCCGACGACCTGACGACGATTGCCGGGGTTATGCACGCTCC
>JBGTJM010000056.1:0-3752 GCA_041745115.1 Thermomicrobiales bacterium | reverse complement strand
GAGAACTAGCAAACAGGGGGTGACGCGTCCCGGGACAGACCGGGGCGCGTCAATATGGTGTCACCGTTTCCCGTGACGTGGATCGAGGGCATCGCGTAGCCCGTCGCCAACGAGGTTGAAGGCGAGCACGGTCACAAAGATCGCTAGTCCAGGAAAAAAGGTGAGCCACCAGGCACCGGACTGCAATTCTCGCTGACCATCCTGCAGCATGTTTCCCCAGGAGGGAGTCGGAATCTGCACGCCCAAGCCGAGATAGCTGAGGCTGGCTTCGAGGAGGATTGCGAACGATAGCCAAATTGTGGCCTGAACAATGATCACTGCGAGTGTGTTGGGAAAGAGGTGTCGAACGACAATGCGAGGGGCCGGTGCCCCAATAGCCCGTGCGGCAACGACATATTCCTGATTCTTGAGCGACAGAAACTGGCCGCGGACGAGTCGCGCAGTGCCTGGCCATGCCGTGAAGCCAATGACAGTAATCGTCGTGAGCAAACTTGGCTGGAACAACGCGGCTGCCGTGATGAGGAGCAATATTAACGGTATTGCCAGCAGGATATCGGTGGTGCGCATCACGATCTGATCGACAATCCCGCCAAAATAGCCGGCGAGGGCTCCCAGCGTCGTTCCAATTGTCATGACGATGGCCACAGCCGCGAATCCTGTCGCCAGCGAGACGCGCCCCCCGACGACCAGCCGGGCCCAGACGTCGCGCGTGTTGCGGTCAGTGCCCATCCAGTGTGCTGCCGAGGGAGGCTTCGATCTCATACCCGGTTCGAGTGCGCGTTCGTCGTAGCGCTGAATCAGCGGTGCGGCAATGGCTGCGGCATACAGAATGGCGATGACAAGAAGGCCAGCAACGGCGAGTCTGTTTCGCATGAAGCGCTTGGCAGCCTGACGCTGGCGCGGGCGCGCGGGCGCACTGAGCGCTTCGACGTCGGAGCGTTGCGCTCGTCCTTCTCGTATGGCTTCAGCCACGTCGCGTTTCGCCTCCATTCTCATTCGGTGAGCTTGACGCGTGGGTCAGCGAGCATATAACAGAAGTCGGTCAAAACACTCGCGACCATGACCGCAAAGCCAGACACCATCGTCACGCCGAGAATGACCGGGTAGTCCCGTCGGGTAATGGCATTGAACGCGAGGTCACCCAGCCCCGGCCAGGCAAAGATCTGCTCGATAATCACCGTTCCACTCAGGACCTGGGGGAATTGCAGGCCGATGACCGTGATCATCGGGAGCAGGGCATTTCTGAATGCGTGTCCAAAGAGCACGGGACGTGACGCAAGGCCCTTCGCCTGAGCAACGCGGACATAGTCCTGGCCGATGACTTCGAGCATGGCCGATCGCATGAACCTAGCGAAATACGCAATGCTGGGCAATGCCGCAACAGTCACGGGGAGTACGAAGTACTTCGCTCGCTCGGGCCAGTCGTAGCTGGCCTGACCGGCGCTCAGCACCGGCAGCCATCCGAGCTTCACGCCAATCCAGATCTGCAGCAGGAGCGCCAGCCAGAAGCTCGGCAGCGCAAGACCCACGAATGAACTGACGGTTACAAAGTTATCAAGCTTGGAGTACTGCCGGGTAGCCGAAACGATCCCAACAGGGATGGCAATCAGGAGCGCCAGCGTGAGGGCAATCCCTTGCAACTGGATCGTTGCCCACGTGCGTTCGAGGACAAGATCGAGGACCGGGGCGTTGTTGAATGCGTAAGAGCGGCCGAGATCGCCGCGAAGAATCTTGCTGAGCCAGTTCAGATATTGAACTGGCAGCGGATCATTCAATCCGTAGTTTTCTCGCGCCTGGTCCATGATCTGTGGATTCGTGGCGGCCTGTGGGCCGACAAGCGCCAGAATGGGATCGCCGGGCGCGGCGTGGATAATGGCGAACATGAAGATGCTCAGCCCGATCATCAACGGAATGAGCAACAGTATCCTGCGCGCCATGTACGCGGTCATGCGTCGTCTTTCGAGAACGGGACAGCGGCGGGCCAGTACCGGTGCCCGGCCAGCTCGTGAACAAGGGCCGAACTGATTGCGACCAGCTTCGCTGATTCTCGGCGAATCGCGGTCGCAATCAGGTTTGGGAGTGCAGGTCTAGGCAGCAGGTCCAGTTATCTGCGGCAGCGAACGGAAGATGCCGCCATCGAGATTACTGTTGTCGTAGTTGCCAAACTCAGCCCGGATGACATAGAGGAACGGCCGATACCAGGCCCAGTGCATCGGCACCTCATCCATAAGGATCGCTTGAATCTGCCCATAGATTTCCCTGGCATCGTCAGCTTCGAGCGTCTGCTTGGCCCGAACCAGGAGATCATCGAGTTCCGGTGTGCTGAAACCGGAGTGATTCGACGCCGAGGTGGAGTGGAATTGCTCAAAGAGTTCGCTTGGCTCCTCAGTGACACCAGCGAAGTCAGCGCCGACGATCTGGAAGTCGTAAGTCGATGTCGTTCGCTCGACGAGGGTCGCCCACTCGATGAATTCGACGTTGAGATTGATTCCAACCTCTGCCAGGTCAGCCTGGCTGCGAATCAGCCAGTCCTCCCGGAGAACGTTACCAGCATTGCAGAGAGCTGAGATCTCTACACCTTCCACGCCGGCCTCCTGGATCAGGGCTCTCGCGCCGTCGGGATCGTACGGGATGTCTGCAATGTTGGGGTCGAACGCCCAACTGCCCGGCGCGATCGGGCCCCGACCGGCCTCGCCCAGTCCGAGCAATGAGCTGGAGACGTATTCCTCAACATTTACAGCCATTGCGATCGCCCGGCGCACTCGCTTATCGTTAAGCGGCGCCTCCCGAGTGTTGAAAAAGGACCCGTTCGGCTGCGTGAATGGCGGCACAAGCAAGGAAAGCTGATCGTTCTGATCGAGATCTGCCGCCAGCGTCGGGGCAGGATAGAGCGATCCGTCGATGTCACCCGACTGCAGGGCGTTGACCAGGGCAGCCGAGTCGGGAATCGTTCGGTGGATGAATCGCTGAATCTCCGGTTTGCCGGGCTCCCAGAAGTTGGGATTCGCCGTTGCCACAAAATCGGCGCCGACACTCCAGCTCTCGAAAATGTAGGAACCGGCGCCGATCGGCGAGTCCTGGAAGAAGGGGTCGGTCGAGGCCCGGCTGAGGTCAACACCCTCGAGCACTGCTTTGGGCACGACGTGCAGGTAGTGCAGATTGAACAGGAACGCGGCGTTGGGCTCTGAGAGCGTGATCCTCAGGGTCTTTGGATCGAGAACTTCGATACCGGAGACATCATCTGCCTCGCCGGCGGCATACTCCTCTACGCCTGCAATTTGCGCGAATTTCACTGAGACGGTTGACGCTGTCTGCGGGTTGAGGATGCCTTCGAGCGTGAACTTGACGTCCTCTGCAGTCAGCTCAGTTCCGTCGATGAACTGAATACTTGGTTGAATCGTAAAGGTGAAGGTCAGGTCTTCAACGTCCCATGAAGCCGCAACCCCTGGCAGCACCTCGTAGGTTTCGGGGTGGACGCGCACGAACTGGTCGAAGAGCATCTGCAAGCGCCATTCGGTTTCTGAGTTTTCGGCGCCATGGAATGGGTTCATGGTGTCAGCTTCGCCAAGTGTGCCGATAAGAATCGACGAATCGGACTGAGCCAGCGACATGATTCTTGTCGTTGGGCTGGCCATCGCCAGCGCGGCGGTTGCAGCCGTACCGCCCAACAGCGATCTTCGCGAGAGTCTCCATGTAATCGGTGTCGAACTCCGAGTAGCCATAATCGACTCCTTAGTTGCCTTGCCCTCTCC
>JBGTJM010000055.1:0-9091 GCA_041745115.1 Thermomicrobiales bacterium | reverse complement strand
CCATCGAGGGCGCCAGAGAAAGCGGTGTGGTTTCAAGGCTGATCGATTGAACAATGAGCAAAATGCCAATCGTCATCAAGCCCGTTCCGGCAACGAGTATCCACCTGGGTCCAAATCGATCGGTGAAGCGACCGGCGAACGGTGCTGCGATGAGGATCATGATCGACATCGGAGTCATCGAAAGACCGGCCTTGATAGGTGAATATCCAAGAGCCTGCTGAAGAAACAGCGTCATTGGGAAGAAGATACCTAGCATTCCAAACGCAACGATGGTCGCGATAATGTTGCTCACCGTGAAATTGCGGATCTTGAACAGCTCCAGCTTGATCATCGGATCGGGAACTCTGCGTTCCCACAGGATGAACATGGTGAGGAGAAGAGCGCTTCCCGCAAACGAAAGTAAAATCGCTGGACTTGTCCAGCCAAGCCGGTTGCCCTCGATGCAGGCAAACACCAGAGCGAAAATGCCCGTTCCTGAGAGGGCCAAACCACCCCAGTCGACTTTGCCGGAGGCCATTGGATCAGTCGATTCGGGGATGACCTTCAATGTGAGGTAAATGAGGACTATTCCGACCGGTAGATTGATAAGGAAAATCCACTCCCATGCGTAATTGGTGACGATGAATCCACCCAGCACTGGGCCCACGATCGCACCAAGAGCCACAACACTTCCCCAGATGCCAAGCGCGGTCCCTCGCTTCTCCGCCGGGAATGTAACCATCAGAAGCGAAAGGGTCTGGGGCATCATGAACGCTCCGCCGATGCCTTGGAGGACCCGCGCGAAGATAAGAACGTTCACGCCGGAAATACCAAGCTGATCCCCGAGCCAGGCCGAAGCCGCACACAAGACTGATGCAGCTGTAAAAACTGTCATGCCCACCAGGAACAGCTTTTTGCGCCCAAACACATCGCCAAGTCGCCCGAACGACAGCAGCAAGACCGCATACGACAAAATGTAGGCGTCAAGAATCCACTGGATCTGCGTGAGGGTCGCACCGAGATCATCCTTGATCTTCACCTGCGCCACGTTGACGATGGTGGTGTCCAGCAGCAGCATGAAGATCGCCATGCAGAGAACACCGAGCACAAACCATGGATTCTGTGACCCAGCCCCCAGTCGTTGAGCACCACCAGAATATGGATTGGCCGTCATTCCCCGGAAGCACCTTTCAATGTGTTCAATGAAGGACTAGTGTGCATACGCGTTGTAGAAGGTCACTCGAACGCCAACGCCTCATCATGTTCGACTTCATCCGCCGTCGTGCCAATGGTCGACGCCAGTGCGCGGAGAGTTTTGACGAAAACCGGCCACTCTTCCGGCGGTAGCTGAGCGAGTGCCGAACGAACCTGGGTTCGCCGAAGATCGTGAATGCGCTTTGCAAACTGCAGCGAAACGGGCGTCAGTGTAACGATCTGCCGTCGTCTGTCATCCGGATCAACCGTTCGGTCGACCAGTCCCTTGTCGAGCAGCCGGTCGATCAACTCCGATGCGGACGGCATACTCACTCCAAGCCCCATAGCCATTTCGGTCACTGTCTGCTCGCCGTGGTGATACAGGTGACCGATTGCCTTCGCCTGCACCATCGTCAACGACCTCATCGCTGGGTCGTCAACGACCGCTGAATACACCAGTTTGCCAATCTGGGGTAGCAGCTCGATGGACTCTTCAACTATCGCTACGTCATCCAAATCAATCACTCCCGATGGTAGTTCGGATTACGAATGATAGTGCGATAGCGTAGTCACGACAAGGAAGGAGTCACTCCGTGCCGGGCGCCAAGCTACACAGCATCGGGATGCCCTGAAGCACGCGAAAGCCGAATGGAGGAAACGTCTCGCGCCGCTAAGAGACCGGTAAGAGCCCTTCCACCTTAAACAACTCTGCGTTCAGGATACTTGCACCGGCTGCTCCACGGATGGTGTTGTGCCCAAGCAGCACGTACTTTACTCCCATGATCGGGCAAGCCCGAATCCTGCCAACCACGGACGCCATCCCCCGCTCCGCATCTCGATCGAGGACGGGCTGAGGCCGGGCAGGCTCCTGTCGCACGACGATCGGTCGTTTTGGCGCACTAGGCAGGTCCAGTTGTTGCGGTTTTCCGCGAAAGGCTTCGAAGGCTTCCAGGACCTCCTCCGGTGAGACCGTGCGCTGAAATCGAATCGAAACACACTCGGTATGGCCATCTCGAACGGAAACCCGATTGCATGCAGCGCTGACGACAATCGGGGCTGGAACAAATTGTCCCTCCCACTTCCCGAGCAGCTTCTGCGTTTCCTCAGCCATTTTGTCTTCTTCAGAGTTGATAAACGGAACAACGTTGTCGATCATGTCGAGCGAAGGGACTCCAGGGTACCCAGCACCCGATACCGCCTGCATCGTTGTGACCATCACCGCGTCGAGTCCGAAGGCGTCGTGGAGTGGCTTCAGAGTAAGGACCATGTGGATAGCCGAACAATTCGGGTTCGTGGCGATGAACCCGCTCCAACCCCTGCCAGCTTTTTGAGATTCGATGGCCCGTACATGATCTGGATTGACCTCCGGAATCAGCAACGGCACGTCTGGCTCCATTCGATGTGTGGATGTGTTCGAAAGCACCGCATGCCCCTCAAGGGCCAGACGCTGCTCGATCTCAGACGCGACTTCGCCGGGAAGTGCCGAAAACGCAATTGGGCTTTCGAGATTTGCCGAGTAGTCCCTGATCGTCCGATTCGCCGCTGCGTCCGGCATGTCAGCATCGAGGCGCCAATCGGTTGCGTCTCGATAGAGCTTCCCGGTCGAACGATCCGAAGCAACAAGTTCTGCGACCCTAAACCACGGATGATCCTCGAGCAACTGGATAAATCTCTGTCCAACGCTGCCGGTTGCACCCAGCACAGCAACCGGTATCCGTGAATTCACCATGTTTCATCCCTTTCCTGCATGTTCTCTGCCAGTGAGCGTCGCATCAGGATCAACCAACCCGCATCGTTTCACCGAGCAGTCGTGAGCGCCGCTGGCGGCGATTGCGGCTGCCATTTCCTCCAACGGGAATTAATGCGGAATGAACAGTGAGCACCGCTCGATCTGCATCCCGCGCCGGAATGGCAGCCACGAGGGCTGCATTTGAGGTTTGCTGGCTGGACGCCAGGACAGGGACGCCGGCGGCACCAAGCACCGCCAGCAGCCTTGCCAGCGCTTTCGGGTCCCCTGCAGCACCGTGGCCAACGGCCGCAATGACTGCCACATCCTCTGTGCAACCAACCTCCGCTTCGAAGTCGCAGAGCGCATCGCACAGACGACTCTGAACTGCTGAGCAGTTGACGGTTCCAGCATCGATCAGGTAGGTCATTCTTCTACGAGACGATGCCTGAGAAACCAGCACGACTTCGATTCTGTCTTCGTGCAATGCGCCGAATACGGCGGATGCAGCACCCGAGAGGTCTTCGAGTTCAGGAACATCTATGGTGATCAGGAGCAAACCGCGCATCGCCGTGACGGCCTTCAAGTGCTCACCAACTGATTGGCGTGTCACAAGGGTGCCGGTTTCGTTTGGGGCAAACGTTGAATGGATTCGAACAGGTATGTCCAGCGCGACAGCTGGTCGAATTGTGCGGGGATGCAGGACCTTCGCACCGAAGTGGGCCAGTTCCTGGGCCTCATCGAAACTTACCTGAGGCACGACTCTTGCGGTGGGAACAAGCCGGGGATCTGCTGATAGAACGCCTGGTACATCTGTCCAGATTTGCACTTCATCAGCGGAAAGTGCGGCCCCAAGCAGCGTGGCGCTGTAATCGGACCCGCCGCGACCCAGCGTGGTAATCGACCCGTCGGGAGCGCCTCCAATGAATCCAGTCATCACCACCGTTTTTCCGGCATCGAGCAGCGGGCGAACAACCTGCCTGGCCTGCTCTCGAGTCCGATCCCGTTCAGGTTTGGCATTCCCATGGCGACCGTCAGTGGCAATGACGTTGTTGGCGAAGATGTGAGTCGCTGAAGTACCGCGGGAACGAAGGATAGCGGCGACAATGACTGCCATGCACCGCTCGCCGATGGAAACGATTCGATCCGAGTGAGAATCAGTAAGATTGTGCGAAGCTGCTACTGTCCGCAAGCTCTCATCCAGCTCAGCGTGCAGATTGTCAAGATCGGATAGGGCTAGTTGCCGCTCTGTTTCGCTCGACACTCCGGCGGTAATCAGCTGATGTCGGTCCACGATGTCCCGGTGAAGCGCGAGCGCGTCATCGAAGCGGCCGGAGGCGGACAACGACGCTGCGTCGAGAAGCATGTTCGTAATCCCGCTCGCGGCACTGACAACCACGGCACGTGGTTGGGGCTGGGATTCGATTATGGATGCCGCGACCTCGACGCGTTCAAGCGTTCCAACCGACGTGCCACCAAACTTGAGTACGATCATTGTCTCGTTCCCTGCAATGTGGACTTCTGGAATGCAAAAAAACAGCGGGGGCTTTCTGCTCCCGCCTGTCGTCGCTTCTGGTTGTGCCCCTGTTCCTACTGCAGCGCACTCCCGTCAGCCTCGACAGGCCGGGTCTTGGTAATCATGATGGTAGTCATCATGGCCAACGCTGCAGTTTTGATTGTCGAAGTCACACGTATCATCACCATACCAGCACTATAGCGGCACACAGTGACCAGCGCAACCCCATTTGGGCGTGGGCGGGGCGGAAGTATTGTCCGATATCTGAGTTCTGACCGAACCCGTTACAATCATTTGCAACAGGCTGAACACTATCCATCCAACGCTAAGGAGCACGTTCGAGGTGCCGGAATCTCCAAACTATCAGTCAGATACGTGCGAGGAGCTCCTGGATCTCTCGCGAGCCAATGCTCAGGCGGTGATTCTTGGCACAGCGCTGTTTCTGGAACAGACCGACATTTCAGCAGGTGCCTGGGTGGCATCGCTGGGCGAGCTCTTCGCTGCTTCCTGGGACGAATCGCTGGAACTTTCGGCTGGTGAGTTTCTCGACGTCGTGCTCACAAACTTTCGATCGCTCGGAGCCGAGGTGCTGGCTGCGGACCTCGACGGCGCAAGGGCAACTGCAAACATCACTGGATTCCCAAAGCGGGAACTTTGCAGCGAGCTTGGCGTTTCAGACGACATTGCCTCGCCTTACCTCGACATTCCGGTCGCGCTTGCTCTTCGGCAGGGAATCGACTGGTCGTGGGAGCGAGACGGTCCACGAATCACGCTCGTCGCTGAGCGCCAGGGAGACTGATTTGGCGACATCCGTCGGCGTAGCTCACGTTACGCTCTATTTTGAGGCGACCTCGTCACTCAAAGAGAAGCGCCGCGTGGTGAAATCACTTATTCAGCGACTTCGGAACACATTCAACATTGCCGTCGCAGAGGTAGCAGACCTTGATGACATGCGCCTCGCCACTATCGCGATTGTCTGCGTGAGCAACGCTGCTCCGCACGCCCAGGAGATGCTGTCCAAAGCCATCAAGTTCGTCGAGGGGAACCTCGAGATGGGAGTATTAGGCGAGATCGAAACTGAGTTCATTTCTCTTTAGCAATCGTTCGTCTGGGCCGAATCCGATGACAACCTCGAGTCAGAAACCGCATGTCGTTATCGTTGGGGCCGGTTTCGGGGGCATCAACGCAGCCCGCAGCCTGCGAAATGCCAACGTGACCATCACGGTGATCGATCGGCGCAACCACCATCTCTTCCAGCCGCTTCTCTACCAGGTCGCGACCGCGTCCCTTTCGCCTGCTGACATTGCCCAGCCGATTCGCTCCATTCTCCGGAAGCAACCGAATGTGAAGGCCGTGCTGATGGCCACCGTGACCAATATCGATTTGAAGGAGCAACGAGTCGATATCGATGGTGAGTCAATTCCATTTGACTTCCTGATCCTGGCAACGGGTGCTCGACATGCCTACTTTGGTCACGACGAATGGGAGCGTGATGCACCTGGTTTGAAGAGCCTCGAAGACGCACTTGAGATTCGGCGGCGAATTCTGCTGGCCTTCGAAGACGCAGAACGAATGTCGGATGAAAACGAGCGGATCAGGTTACTCACGTTCGTCGTCGTAGGAGGCGGCCCCACAGGTACCGAGCTTGCCGGTGCGCTGGCTGAGATTTCTCGACAGACGCTCGCGAACGACTTCGACTCAATCGACCCGACATGGGCCAGAATCTATCTGTTTGAAGCCGGGCCACGCATTCTGTCGATGTTCCCCGAGAAGCTCTCGGACAAGGCCTACCGCTACCTCAACGGGCTGGGAGTTCAGGTACGAACTGGCACTCCAGTAACTGCGGTTTCAACGGATGGAGTGGTTGCCGGTGGTCGCGCGATACCTGCGGCTACCGTTCTTTGGGCTGCCGGAGTAACTGCATCACCATTGGGGAAATCGCTTGGCGTTCCCCTCGATCGGGCCGGCAGAGTGCAAGTGTTGCCTGACCTGACGATACCGGGACACACCAACGTCTTTGTGATCGGCGACCTGGCGTCGCTATCGGATTCTGGTGGAAATCTCCTCCCTGGAGTTGCTCAGGTAGCCATGCAGCAAGGCTCCCATGCCGCTCTAAACATAAGGCGCTCATTGAAAAACGAGCCACTGAGTACGTTCGAGTACAGCGACAAGGGCAATATGGCGACGATCGGCCGGAACAAAGCCGTCGCTGAGATTCGAGGCCGGCGGCTGAGTGGGTTTGTCGCCTGGGTGGCCTGGCTATGGATACACATTTACTTCCTGATCGGGTTTCGCAATCGTCTGGGTGTCATTCTGAACTGGGCCTGGTCCTACGTGACGTTCAACCGAGGTGCACGCCTGATTACTTCGACAGGTTACGATCAAAGCCGGGAAATCGTTGGATAAAGACCGGTCGACGCAGGAGTACAAATCCGGTAGGCTACAGCAGGTGCAAATCGCAACCGACGCACCATCGATTGTTTCAGAGGCATTGGTGGAGATGACGAACGCATGATTGCCAGGGTGTTGCTTTCAGTTGGAATCGTTGCCGCGTCAGTTGGCTTCACGTTCCTGGGCATCGCTACGTCGACCTACGAAATGCATGAAAACTCCCGTGACATTGCGTACATCCTGATGGCGGGAGGGATCGTCGCCTCGCTGGTCGGTCTGTTCTGGTATCGAGCGGACGAAAGCAAACACCGCTAGCTGAGAATCCAGACTGCAGCGTCAGTGACCCGGGTGAATTTGCCCGGGTTTTTTTCATGGCATGTTGTCAGACAGTTGATGGCCACGATGTTCGCTGCATCACAATCTGGTCCGTCGGGTACCAGGTGTCTCGTACATTGCCGACCAAGTACATCGAACCGGTAACAACCACGCTCGATCCGGCGTCCCGTGCGTCCAACGCACTTTTGAGAGCATCAATTGGACCAGGCACCACGGTCGAAGGACCGGAAAATCCGAGCGAGTCGGCAACGGCGCAGAGTTCAGCCGGATCACAGGACTGCTTTCCAAGAACAGCTGGCGCCGTGAAGATGAACTGATCGGCCAGCGGTACGAGCAACGCAAGCAACTCTTTTACGTTCTTGCTTTGAAGAGCTCCAAACACCACGATTCGCGGGGCGCTTTCCGGGAGAGGGGCGAGTTGATCAAGACCGGCTGAGAGGGCCGTCATTTTCTGAGGATTGTGCGCACCGTCGAGAAGCACACTTTGCATCGATGGCATCCGTTCGGCTCGTCCTGGTATCCGGAAGTGGTCCATACCCGATTGACGCTGGGTCTCGGACACGGTGAATCCCATTGACCTGAGCTCTGTCACGGCTCTCGAAGCCAAGGCGAGGTTTGCTCTGTGAAACGTGGTCTGGCCTGGCTCGAAATCCTGCCTGCCGATGGTGTCTGGACCAGCGACCCGAATGACGTCGACACCCTGCATTGCTGCCTCTACTTCGAGGACTCCCAATGCCACGGGATCGTCGACGGAGGTAACGACCGGAACGCCTGGCTTGATGATCCCGGCTTTGTGCCAGGCAATAGACTCGATTGTTAGCCCTAGCGTTTCAGCGTGGTCGAGTCCGATTGGAGTGATCACACTCAACAGCGGTTCGACGACATTCGTCATGTCGAATCGGCCGCCTGCTCCTGTTTCGAGGACGACAACATCCACATTCTGCTGAGAGAACCAGACCAGTGTCATCACCAGCCATGCTTCGGTGTAACTTACAGATACCTCGCGAAACGCACGGTGACCTTCCGCCGTATCGAGCACCAGATCGACGAGATCGGCGAAGTCGCCACCGGCAATCAGCTTTCCGTCGATCTGAATCTTTTCAGTCGCCGACTGGAGATACGGCGAGACGTGCAGACCGGTCTTGTAGTTCCCGGCTGAGAGCATCGAGGCAATTGCGGTCGCGGTCGATCCTTTGCCGGAGGTTCCAGCGACGTGCACGATTGGCACGGTTCGATGCGGCGAGCCGAAGCAGTCGAGGAGTGCTTCCACCCGGTTCTGCCGCGAGCGCGCAAGTGCCTGGAACTCGTCGCGGCTTCCGGAGTGGACGTTTGACTGCTCGATCAGCCGGAGCGTTCGCGCCAGTCCATGCTGGTAACGACGGAAGTCATCCAGGTTCTCTATGGCCGTGTGCTCCACGTGCGATTCGACCAGCTGACGAAATCGAAGTCAAACCGTCCTGGCAACGCCCTCACCGAATCGAAAGGGGATCGGCAGTATGGCATTGGAGAACGCTTGCAGCATCCCAATTCGCCAGATTATCAGCGGCTCACCAACGGCTGGCGGACACTATCGCAACCGTTCTGACTGGGATGACGACGAACGGCCCGGAAACCGCTCGCCAGCTCGAACAGCCTGAATCAGGACCGCCACCAGTGTCAAAACGGTTAGCGGTATGACGAAGAAGATCATGCCTGTCGTGTACGATGTCAAAGCATCGTGGTCGGTTGCGTTCAGTACGATATACGCCATGTACGCCACATAGTAGCCAACAAACACAAAGCCTTCCCATCGGGCGATCAGGCGGCCTGTAAAGAAGATGGGCAGGCAGGCGATGGCCACAGCGGTCATGACCGGCAGATCGAAGGCGCGAACCGCCGCCGCTACTGGCATTCCGGTTGCGGTCACAATCCCGGACAACCCGAGCACCAGCAAGAGATTGAAAATGCAA
>JBGTJM010000054.1:0-11849 GCA_041745115.1 Thermomicrobiales bacterium | reverse complement strand
TCGAAATGTTGGGCAACAGCTGCATCGCTGACAATGCTCCCAGAACTTCACACAGTTTTTCAGAGGACGCTCTGTCTGGTGGCCGAGGGTCATTAACCGGCCTGGACTGCGATGACCTTAGCGAACCGACCGGTGATCGTCAAATCGAACGCCTCCGATGTGGTTCGCTTACTACGTTCGCGATGCGATTTGGCAGGACGCGAACGAAAACTCAATAGTACGCCAGACAGGCGTTGTGTGCGGGTGAGTGGGCGTGGTCAACTGGTCTCAAGAACAATCCATGGGTAGATAGCATGAACGTGAACCCGTCAACCGAGGTGATTCGCTTGCTGGCCGTAGATGTGGGGGCTGGCACGCAGGACATTCTGGTGTATGAGTCCGATCGGAAGCCAGAGAACTGTTTCAAGCTTGTCCTGCCGTCGCAAACGCAGATTGTTGCAGGGCGCATACGAGCAGCGACCGAGGCCAAGCGTCCAGTGTGCCTGGTTGGACACACCATGGGTGGTGGTGCTTCGAGCGAAGCCATCGAGCAACATCTGATGGCAGGGTTTCCGGTGTTTGCAACGTCAGCGGCCGCGGCCACAATCCATAACCGGATTGACCGGGTTCGCGCGCTCGGGGTGGTGATAGACGAAGCTCCGCCGGACGATGCCATCGAGGTTCAACTCGGAGATCTCGACCTGGGCGCACTAGAGCGAGCGCTATCGGAATTTGGCATCACCATGCCGCGAAAGGTCGCCGTGGCAGTGCAGGATCATGGATTTCGGCCGGGTGCCGGCAACAACGAAGTGCGGTTTGAGTATCTGCAGTCCCTGCTGAACAGCGGAGGCGGACTGGAATCCATGGTTTTGCTCTCCGCGCCGAGCGGAATGACCCGAATGGAAGCTGTACTGAGGCAATGTCCACCCGATTCTATTGTCATGGACACTGGCACAGCGGCCGTCCTTGGCGCGCTTGGCGATCCAGAAGTTGCACACCACGCGTCGGGCACCGGAGCCATACTGGTCAACGTCGGCAATATGCACACCTTCGCGACTCTGATTCGCGGTGATCGGATGTATGGCTTGTTTGAACACCATACTGGCGGGATCACCTCAGAGATCATCGATACGCTGGTTCGCCGATTGCGAGATGGCAGCCTGGATGCAACCTCGTTTGCAGCGTCCTTTGATGGCCACGGTGCGGCGATCCATCCTGACTATGAGATCGATGGTCCGTTCGAGTTTGTGGCGATTACTGGCCCGAACCGTTCGATTGCACGCGATTTGGGCTACCACGAAGCGGCACCGTTTGGTGACATGATGCTTACCGGTGCGTTTGGGCTTGTCGAGGGATGCCTCAGGAAGTCTGAGAAGGCAGCAGACCGGAGGTTGAGCATCCTGTCGCGGTGATCGGCACCGAACCAACGGCAACAACATTCCAGAGTCCCAGACCCAGATCGATGGGAGCAATATGCGACGAGCCGATCCGGTCGTCTGGATCGAGGACTCTCAATCTCTCAGCAATGTGTTTCAGAACGAATTCGTCCACGCAAGCACCCACTTAGCAGGACAAGTTCTCGATTTGTCTGGCCATGTCGGATGGGCCACCAGCCGTCGGCGTGTGACCGATCAAGTGCGATTGGAGGAGTTCGAAAAAGGCTGCCGGCTCTTCAAAGTGAGCGTGATGCGAACTGTCTTCGAAAATCACGAGTTCGGAGTTTGAAATCCCGGCGTGCATCGTCTCCGAGCATTCCGGAATCACTTCGTCATGGCGACCACAGAGAATCAGGGTTGGCACCTGAATCTCATGCAGGCGGTCGCGTCGGTCCCAGTGCTGCAACGTCCCGGTGCACGTGAACTCATTCGGTCCCCACATGGTGTGATATACGGAGAGGGAAATCGAGTCCATGGACGTCTTCAATTCTGGCGGCCAGGGATCGACGCGACAGAGATGTTTCCTGAGTAGCTCGTCGATGACCCGCAAATACTCGGGATCGGATGTAGTGCCTGCGGATTCATGTGTGTTCAGAATCGCGACCGACTCGGTAGGGAGAGCATTCTTGAGACGGTTCATTCCATCCACACATTGCATCGTTGAGGCGGCGCCACTATAGAGAATCAGGCTCAGTAAATGCTGCTGGAAGTGCAAGGCGTACTCGAGGGCCAGAAACGCGCCCCACGACTGTCCCAGCAGATGCATCTTGCCGAGACCGAGCTCTCGACGAACCGTTTCAACCTCGTCGACAAATCGCTCAACGGTCCAGAGGGAGGTGTCGTCCGGTTTGTCTGAGTTTCGTGAGCCAAGCTGGTCGAATCGAACGACGGTAAAACCCCACTCGACCGCTCGCATCAGATCCGTTAAACTGTGGGAGTCAGCGCCCGGTCCACCGTGGAGCAACAGAAGCGCCGGACCATCTCCCGCGCGCTCGTACCAGATGCGGCCGGAACCAACTTCGACATATCCACTTGTGTGCGTTGCCACGATTGATTGCCTTTCGATCCGGGATTCCGGCCATGACGATTAGGTCGAGCTGAGTATAGATATGGAGTTCGGTCTCAGCAGCCATACTGCCTCGGTGCACCAGCAGAATTGGCATGTTTCGACATAGCCTGAAAGCAACATCGTTGGCGGAATGCGCCAGATGTTGAAACGCCATGTGCTAGGATTGCCGATTCGCGCCAAGCACTACTTTGGTAGCGCTTGCGCTTTGAGCAGCCCGAAACCTGTCGCCAGCACTACAGATGCGGGTCGGCAAGTGTAAGAAAGGGACCGCCGACGTGGCTCCAACAACCGAGATCATCCGCTCCACAGATGTCGTGAAAACATATGACACAGGAACCACCCGGGTCGATGCGCTCAAAGGCGTCAACCTCGCTATCGAACCAGGTGAGATGGTGGCAATTATGGGGCCATCGGGATGCGGAAAGACGACGCTTCTGAATTGCCTGTCTGGCCTCGACAAGATCGATTCTGGCCAGATCTGGCTTGATGGAAAGAACCTCGCAGAAATGTCGGACCGGGAGCGTACCACCTACCGGGCTCTGAAGATGGGCTTCATTTTTCAGGTCTACAACCTGCTCCCAGTGCTTTCGGCGGTCGAGAATGTAGAGCTTCCATTGCTCGTCGGTGGAGTTCGAGGTCGTCAGGCCCGGCAAACGTCGATGGAAGCCCTCGAGCAGGTGGGGTTGGCCGATTGGGCCAAGCATCGCCCAGGCGAACTCTCAGGCGGACAGAGACAGCGAGTGACGATCGCCCGCGCACTCGTGAACACACCTTCCATTGTTTGGGCCGACGAGCCGACTGGAGCGCTAGACTCCAGTACGGCTGGTGAAATCATGGATTTAATGCGAAGCCTGAATGCAGACTCGGGTCTGACACTGGTTATCGTGACTCACGATGCAGCGGTTGGGAATCAGTGCCAGCGGATCATTCAGATGAAAGACGGCGAGATCATCGGTGAAGATCTGCCATTCGTTGACAGCCCTGAGCGAGTAGCCGTAGCTGCCGTCTAGCGTGTCGTCACACGAAGTGGATTGCAGAGGAGCGTCGCTGCGCATTCGAAGGTGAAGGTCTGACCATACATGAATGAGATTTTCGGAGTTCCCATGAACTCGATCATGGCCGCACTTCTGGTCATGCTCGCGATCTGCCTCGTCGTGATCGTTTGGATTGCGCTGAGGCGCCCGGTGATGTTCAAAATTGGGATTCGCAACATCCCCAGACGCCCAGCTCAGTCTGTCCTGGTGGTTATTGGCCTGATGCTCTCGACGCTGATTATTGCGGCAGCGTTGGGTACGGGCGATACGATCGACTACTCGGCTACGGCCGAGACGTACCGAGTCCTTGGCGAAGCCGACCAGCTTGTCGTCTATAGCCAATCAGATGAAAGCGAAGGGAGTATCGGCGCCGCAATCAATGAGCGGATTCCAATCGAAGTGGTTGCCGAAATCGATGATCTCTTCGCTGAGACCGATCTGGTTGATGGCGTCATTCCGCTCCTGATCGAGACAGTGCCCGTCTTCCTTTTTGCCGATGGCCCGCCGGCAGACGGATTCGACATCATGCAACTCGCGCAGGATGGATCGATCATCGGAACTGAACCATCGGTTTTCCTCGCCGGTCTTGATTCCTCGCGCCTGGAACAGTTCGGATTCTTGCTCGATCTCCAGGGAAATGTCATCGATCTCGCCGAAATCGGTCCGGACGAGATCGTGATCAGTGACAAGCTGGCTGACGAGCTAAGCGCCACAGTGGGGGACACGATTGGATTCGCGTACGGGAATCAGCCCTTCGTGAAGACGATCGCGGCTATCGCAGAAGACTCGCCTCTCAGTGGCCGATTCGACTCCGAGACGCCTGGAATGGTGATGGAGCTCGAGCGTTTGTAGGAAATCGCGAGCGCCGACGGTCAGATTACGACCGTGGCAGTGTCGAACACCGGTGATATCCGCAGCGGCATGGAGCTTACCGACGAGGTCACCGGCATCATGCGCGAAGCGTTTGCGGGGCGCGATCTCGGTGTCGATCCAATCAAGCAGGACGCAATCGAGTTCGCGAAGCTGATCTCGAGCGTGTTCACTACGTTCTTTCTACTCTTTGGGCTGTTCTCCATCGCGGTTGGAGTGCTGCTTATCGTCCTGATTTTTGCGATGCTCGCTGCGGAGCGGCGGCCGGAAATGGGAATGGCGAGAGCCGTTGGCGCTCAGCGAGCCCAACTGATCCAGTCGTTCGTCGCCGAGGGCACGGTATATGCCTTGCTGGCCGGGCTGGTTGGTGCTGCATTGGGCGCGTTTGCCGCGTACATGATCGCATTTGGGTTGCGCACAGTCTTCGGAGAGTTTTTTCTCATCGAACCGTATGTGACCTTCAGAAGCATGGTCGTGGCCTATTGCCTGGGAGTGGTGATCACGTTCATCGCCGTTATTGTTGCGAGTGTGCGGAACAGCCGCTTGAACATCGTCGCTGCGGTGCGGGACATCCCTGATTACGTTTCGCCCGTTCGCAATCGGCGCACGCTGATCTGGGCGGCGCTAGCACTTTTGATTGGTGGGTTGACCGCCGCCCAGGGCCTTTCGGCAGACTCCGCGTTCCCAGCCTATCTGGGCCTGAGCCTGATCCCTTTCGGCATTGGGCTGATTCTTCGATATCTGGGTATATCAAGCAGATTGATCTTCAGCGTCATCGGCATCTATTTACTGGTCTTGTGGCTGATGCCGGACGACTATGCACAGAAGGTCCTCGGAGAGCTGAGCGGCGACATCGAGATGTTCTTCCTCTCAGGTGTCTTTCTGGTCGGCGGATCGACGATGCTGATTGTCCAGAATCTGGACGTCTTGTTGTCACTCTTTTCCCGTTTCGGGAGTGTCTTCCGATCGGCGACTCCAGCGATTCGAACGGCGATTGCGTTTCCCAGTCAGGCCCCATCGCGAACCGGCATGACGATCGCGATGTTCAGTCTGATCATCTTCTCGCTTGTGGTGTTCGCGACGATCAATCAAAACTTCGTGAACATTTTTCTGGGCGACGAAGCCAACGCGGGATGGGATATCCGGGCAGACCAGCCTCAGGCGAATCCGATTGGCAGCGGCGAAGATTTCGTTCAGCTCCTCGATTCGCGTGGCGTTGACACGTCTCAGATCGTCGCGGTGGGGACGGGATCGACCATTTTCCAGGGGCAAATTCGCCGGGTAGAGGGTGAATGGAAATCGTCAATCCTGCACGGTATCGACCAGTCCATGATCGAAAACTCAAGCTTGCTGTTCCAGCAGCGTGCGGAGGGTTACGACGATGATGCCGCGATCATCGAGGCTCTCCTGAACGATCGGACGGTTGCGGTCATTGATCAGAGCGCGCTGGCGGGGAATCAGTTTTTTGGCGACGCGCCTGATCCCTTCACCCTGGAGGACCCTGACGGCGATGGCCCGGCTGAAGCCGTCACCAGCTCCGACAAGGTGTTTGCCCCAGTTGCGATCGAGATCGAAGGATCGACTGGCGAAACTGTCGAACTCCAGATCATCGGAATCATCGACCAGAAGATTGGGTCTCTCTTTGGACTTTTCGCGCACGACGATGTGATGTCAGAGATATTTCCCCGGCCAACACTCGTGTCCTACTTTGTCCAGACCGCTGATCCGGACCAGTCGGGAGACGTGGCACTGGAGATCGAACAGTCACTGCTGATTAACGGAGTTCAGGCAGTTTCGATCAAGGACGAGCTGGAGGATCAACAGCAGCAGAGTCGTGGATTCCTTTATATCATCCAGGGTTTCATGGGACTTGGATTGATTGTTGGTCTGGCGGCGGTTGGCGTGATCGCTTTCAGAGCAGTTGTCGAGCGACGGCAACAGATCGGAGTCCTCAGGGCGATCGGCTTCCAGCCAAACATGGTGTCGCTCTCGTTCATTGCTGAAGCCGCCTTTGTTGTTGGCCTTGGCGCCTTGTCCGGGACAGCCCTGGGATTAGCACTTTCGAAGGTTCTGTTCAGCAGCGACGATTTCGCGCCGTCCGGAGTTGACTTTGTTATTCCGTGGGACATCATCATCGCTATTCTGGTCATTACGTTCGTCGCTGCATTGCTGATGACGCTCATTCCGGCACGCCAGGCCTCAAAGCTGGCGCCCGCTGAGGCCCTTCGATACGAGTAGGACGGGGGAGTCAGTTGAAGAAACTGGGAGTGCTGAACCACCGGATTTCGGACGTCATAGCTCAAATGGGGCATGGTGATCAGCTTGTGGTGTCCGACGCGGGACTGCCCATTCCCATTTGCGTCGAGCGAATCGACATTGCCGTTGCACCTGGAGTCCCGTCCATTGTGCAGGTGCTCGAAGCCGTGGCTATCGAACTGCAAGTCGAGAGAGTGGTGGTAGCCGAGGAACTACTTGCAAGTCGAGAGTCCTTACTGAGCGAGCTTCCCAGACTATTTCCAGATGTCGCGATTGCGAGTATTTCGCACGAGGCGTTCAAAGAACGCTGCGCGGAGGCGCGAGCGGTCATTCGAACGGGCGAGTGCACTCCTTACGCAAACGTCATCCTTGTGGCAGGTGTAACCTTTTAGGTCGTCTTGTGCTGCGGATTGGCTACAGGCGACTGAAGATGCCCAAGGGAAAAGCAGCTGACACGAGCCAGTTGGGAGCGTCGACGATTTCGCTGATTTTCAGGTCCACGCAGGCCGAGCAGAGGACATACGCTTCCTGCATCGAGAGACTTCGTGATCGGACAAGATAATCGATCATGTAGCGAACGGCTTGTTGGGAGGCGTCAAACAGGTCAGGTCCATGAGCCGTGGTGACCATCCAGCCACCAGTATTCCAGCTGCCCGGCAATTTACCGGGAACGCTTATCGCCATTTCCGGTAGTTGGTGACCTTTCATCAGTTCGATCTGAACGGTTACCGTGGCCTGGCATTCGATCGCCGATCCACAAACCTCCCCGTCGCCTTGCGCCGCATGAACATCTCCGAGCGAAAAGAGCGCCCCTTCAGTAAGCACCGGAAGAAACACCGAGGTGCCCGGCTGAGCGAGTTTGCAGTCGACATTTCCACCATTTGCGCGGGGTGGGAGGGTTATGAGCGAATCGTCGGAGTCCGGGGCTACCGCCATTACCCCACAAAAGGGCTCAAAGGGAACGCGAATTCCGGGTTTAAATTCTGCATACGATCCAGATGAGAGGTCCCAGATATGAAGGTAGGGCTCCCGGTAGGCATCATCTTGCTGGAGGAGCCCGAAGTCCGGAATGATCGCCGTCCACCCCCAGTCAATGGGCTTGATGTCGACGATTTCGACCACGAGGGTGTCGCCCGGTTCCGCTCCGCGAACAAAGACCGGACCGTTCACCTGATGAATTGGATCGAAGTCGAGTGTGGTCAAGATCGAAGATTCTGATTCACGATCGATCTGGTAGTTCACTGCATCTGGTGTTTCGAAAACGATCGAATCTCCAGGATCGACGTCAATCACCGGCGGAAGGTGGCGATCCCAACGGCAATGTGCCTGCTCGGCCGTTATGTGATGTACTCGGGGCATGAAAGGAAGCTCCCTTTGTGATCGCATGTATGATCCGCTGCAGCATACAATGAGAGTTGGCCTCCTTGAGAGGCTGGGATGGTAGATTCCCCGGCATCACTATCGGGGCAGTCACAGGGTCAGTACTGACATATGGACAATCATGCGCGACGAGTAAAGATCGTGACCACCCTTGGTCCGGCCGTTGCAGGCAAGGATCGACTGCGGGAGCTCATTCTGGCAGGTGCGGACATGGTGCGCATCAACGCAGCTCACGGCAGCCCCGATGAGCGAGCCACGCTTATCGAGAATGTCCGGCTTGTCGGAACCGAGCTTGGAGTTCAGGTGCCGGTCCTCTTTGACCTGAAGGGTTTGAAGATACGCACGGGACCGCTTGCCGGGGATGAAAAGGTGCCGGTGGCACGAGGGTCTCAGGTCGAGATCCTGCCTGAGCCAGTTCCCTCCAGTGAAAAACAGATTGGCATCGACTTTCCTGATCTGTTGTCGGTGATTCGGCCAGGCACGCGATTGCTCATCTCAGATGGATTGATCGAGTTGCTGGTGGAGCGGGTCGACCGCGACCGGGCATTCTGCCGGGTCGGTCGTGGTGGGCTTCTTCTGGCAAGGCAGGGTGTGACGTTGCCCGGCGCCCAGATCACAGGTGGAGCGCTAACAGCGTCCGACCGTGAGGACATTGCATTCGCGGTGAGTCATGCGGTTGACTTCCTGGGCATGAGTTTCGTAAACGACGCAAGTGATATTGTGATGGCGAGAGGTGTCGCTCAGGCCTACGGTTCTTCTCCCCCTGGCCTCGTGGCCAAGATCGAACGCCCGGACGCGCTGCAGAACATCTTTGGCATTGCGCGGCAGGCCGATGGACTTATGGTCGCGCGCGGCGATCTGGGCGTCCAGCTGCCTCCGGAACAAGTGCCAAGAGCGCAGAAGAACATCATTTCCTGTGCGAATTCGCTCGGCGTGCCAGTCATTACTGCTACCCAGATGCTCGAATCGATGATTACTCAGCCAATGGCGACGAGAGCAGAGACGAGCGATGTCGCCAATGCCGTGTGGGATGGCACCGATGCAGTCATGCTGTCGGCCGAGACGGCCGTGGGTCTTTTCCCCATTGAAGCCGTTGAGACCATGGCGCGGATCATTATCGAAGCAGAGCGAGACGGGCCGATTCGGACGCAGGCTGCACTGCAGCCCTTGCCAGCTGACGGTGACGAGTCCCTGGCCATTGCCGATTCGATCGCGCGGGCAGCTTTCGAGCTTGCAGAGAGCGCACCAGTTGATAGAATCGTCGTTTTCACGATGACCGGCGCTGCCGCCAGAAGAGTTGCCAAGTATCGACCTCGACCGCCAATTGTTGCAGTCACCACGTCCGAATCGACTGCAGCTTGCCTGAATATCGTCTGGGGAGTGAAGGCAATCGTCGTGCCGATCGAAGTCGATCCAGACAAGATGTTTCGCATTGCCGGGAACGCGATCATCGAAGCGGGGTTGGGCAAGAAGGACGAGCATTCGCTGATCGTTGGGTCATTGCCAATGATGCGAGTCGCTGGAAAGACCAATCTGCTGCACATCCGGCGGCTGGGCGCATGAACTGCTTGTCGAGTCATCGGTAGCTGGACTGGGCAACTGCCTTCGGAAGCGTAAAAGAAAACACCGAGCCTCCGGTGATCGGCTGGGCTACCCAGATTCTGCCGCCATGAGTTTCCACAAGGCGACGAGCGATCGCGAGACCAAGGCCAGCGCCACCTCCAGCGTCTCTCGTGCGAGCTTTGTCGCCCCGATAGAAGCGATCAAAGACATGCGGGAGATCCTTTAGAGGGATGCCCTCTCCAGTGTCGGACACATTAATCTGCACTTCGTGGCCAAGATCCAGGACTTCGACAATCACCGATCCGTCGGACGGTGTGTGGCGGATCGCGTTCTGCACCAGATTCGCCAGGACCCGTTGAATCTGGTCGGGATCGATAAGTACAGGCTCTATCGAGAAGTTGACACGTGGAAGGAGCGTCACTCCGCGTGCTCTGGCTTGAGGCAGCATCGAATCGCACGTATCGAGCACCATTGAGCTGATGGCGCTGGGTTCCATATGCAAAGCGACCTGACCGGCATCAAGGCGCGAGATTTCGAACAGATCATCCACCAGCTTGCCGAGATGAATTGTCTCTCGCTGCATCGAATGGACGTATCGTCTGACCGTTTCCGGATCGGACACCACCCCGTCGTTGATTGCCTCGACCATGACCCGCAGCGATGCAAGTGGAGTCCGTAAGTCGTGGGAAACCGCCGCAATCAGGCCCTGTCTTGCTTCCTCGAGCTCTCGTTGGCGTTGAAAGGATGCGTGAAGCCGACCCGCCATCACATTGAATGCGCCAGCAAGCTCAGCGAGCTCTCGTTCGCCTTCCTCTGGTACGCGCACGGTAAGGTCGCCCGCTGCGAGCCTCATCGCTGCATCGGACACCGTCCGAATGGAATGGCTAAGCCAGGAACTCACGAGGGCAGAGTAGATTGCCGCGATGGCGACAGAGTAACCGAGCAAGAGACCGAGCAAAGAGAGATCGTGAGTCGAGATCATCATCGCTGTGGCGGTTATGGCGACATTGATCAGCACGACGAGAATACCGATCACGTGCGCGCCGATCAGTTTGGTGGAAATGCGATTCCAGCTGCGCTCCTGGGCGAACCAGATGAATAAGCCACCGGCAGCCAGCGAGATTGCAGCGGAGGTGGCCAGAAGCTGGATGAGCAGAGGAACTTCGTCCGTTGGCATGTCGATCGCTACGACTGCGAATGCAACCGCGCCTGCGATCGCCAAGGCAACAGCCACGACGACTACGAGGAATCTGCGGATCGGAGTTGCACGACGAAAGG
Organism: Thermomicrobiales bacterium; assembly: GCA_041745115.1. GTDB lineage: Bacteria > Chloroflexota > Chloroflexia > Thermomicrobiales > UBA6265 > JAHBVL01. Next base: position 984 of record JBGTJM010000054.1, on the reverse strand, counting down.
CGTTGGTCATGAGATCAACTGGCAATCATTGCGGATCAAACTTGTAGCCAGCGCCCCAGACGGTTTTCACATACTGAGGTCGCTCAGGGTCGGGCTCGATCTTTTGCCTCAATCGGCGGATGTGCACGGTGACGGTGCCACCGTCACTGACATACGCCCAGTCCCAGACCCGGTCCAGGAGTTCATCACGGGTAAAGACATGGCCCCGATTAGACGCGAGAAAGAGAAGGAGGTCGAACTCCCGAGCGGTCAGCTCGATCGCCTTTCCGCCGAGTTCCACCTGTCTCAAATCGGGCCGGATGACCAGCTGGCCAAACCGGAGCGGGTCTCCCGCGAGTTGGGGTGGGGCGTTGACTCGTCTCAATACCGCTTTGACCCTGGCCACCAGCTCCTTGGGTCCGAATGGCTTGGTGACGTAGTCGTCGGCTCCCACGCTCAATCCGATGACTGCGTCTGTTTCTTCGGATTTCGCAGTGACCATGATGATCGGGATATTGCTCTGCATGCGAATCTGGCGACATAGCTCGAGGCCGTCTATGCCGGGCAACATCAGATCCAGGATGACGATGTCTGGTCGCTCTGAGTTGAATCGCTGGAGACCGGCGGTGCCATCAGTCGCGGTGATCACCGAGAACCCATCACGAGTCAGATACTCTGCGACGACTTCAAGTACGATCGGCTCGTCATCGATTACCAGTGCCTTGGGCATGTTCTGCAGATCCCGGTTGCTACTAGCCTCAATTTGATCGCCACTCAATAGCGCCGATCTGAGGCCCCCTGCTATCGTGATCATCGTACTATCCCTGATCTCACCGCGAATGAACCTGCTCCGTTACGCTGATTGTGGGGTGACAGCATTGCACAGTGCGGACAGAAGTGACGCGATTGTTACGGATCAGTACCAGGGATTGTCTCCTTCGACCTGCGGTCCACCAAATCTGCCCGATTCGCCCGCATCTCGTTCCGCCAAAGAGACCAAAAACG
>JBGTJM010000053.1:0-3418 GCA_041745115.1 Thermomicrobiales bacterium | reverse complement strand
TGCAGTGACCACCAGCCTGGGCGCTCAGTTTCTGGTGGTCGGTGAAACGGGTATTCATATCAATGAGCGGATGCGATTCCTGTCTGTGGAGGAGGGGAATGTTAATCAGCTCACGCCAGGACAGAAGGTTCGCCACACGTCTTGCCCCTACATTGCGTTGCGAAATGGCCGACCGTACGTCATAGGCGGGAATACCGGGGTCGACACACAACCGCAAGCGCAGCTGCAGCAATTTCTGGGAGTCCATCAATTCGGACTGTCCGCTCAGGAGGCGGTAGATCGACCGCGCTTTGTGAGTACCGCGTTCCCGACGACCACCTACCCGTATACCGTGGCCAATACGCTGACCATGGAAGAGGGATTCCCTGGGGCAACGGTTGACGCACTCGAGGAACGCGGACACGATGTTGTCGTGGGCGCAGGTCTCTTTGGAACTGCGCAAATGATCGTCGTGAACGAGGATGGCTCTGACGCACAGACTGGAGCCGAATCCCGTAGCCGAACTGCCAGTGGTGTGGTCGTGCCACCGGCCGCGTAAGGCTTTCGCTGGTGAAGCCGTCAGTTTGCTTCTGATTTCGCCTTGAGAGGCTGATCATTCGCGGCTGCCTCTTCAGCTCTCGCTGCAATGAAGAGTAACGAGGATAGCCTGTTGAGATACCGAATGATCTCGTCGTTCTGGAGGGCACCAGCAGCTGAGAGGGCGACCGCACTGCGTTCTGCCCGGCGGACAATAGTCCGAGCGACATCCAGGGTGGCGCTGGGAACATTGGAGCCCGGAAGGATGAACTGGGGCGCGAGCTCAACGCTGTTGGAAAGGCCATCGGTGGTTGACTCCAGCCAGTCGACGCGGTCTGCAGCCAGATGGAATGAATCGGGCCTGAGGTCATCGGTGAATGCGATTTCGGCCATGATGCGGTAGAGATCTCGCTGAGTTTCGATCAATGTTGCGTTCAATACACCGCTTGTCGCCATGGCGCGCGCCAGCCCGATGCCAGAGGTTGCTTCGTCGAGATCTCCCAGAAGATCGACACGGGGATCGTCCTTGCGGACTCGCTCGCCGAGCAAGTCGGTTGCGCCAGCGTCGCCCTTGCGGGTGTAGAGTTTGGTCATTGGATTCTCCTGATGTCGCACAAGACTCAGAATCGCTGACCAACCGCCAGCGGTCGAGCTTTGGTACGATTTTCGTTGATTTGACGAGCTTCTGCAGACCAAGCGAGCACCTATGGCTACGGTTCAGCATTCGCAATCAAATGCGATCCCGACCCGGGAGATTCGAGTCGGGATCATCGGCACTGGCTTTGGAGCGAGCGTTCATTTGCCGGCCCTGCAGAAGATTCCTTATGTGGTGGTCAGCTCGATTTGCTCCCGCCGTCTCGATCGGGCCCACCTCGTAGCTTCTCAGCATAGTGTGCGCAAGGTCACTGCGGACTATCGAGAGCTAGTGCGCGATCCAGAAATCGATGCTGTGGTGATTGCTTCTCCGCCGAGCCTGCACCACGCGATGACATTTGCTGCGCTGGAAGCCGGGAAGCACGTCCTCTGCGAGAAACCTCTTTCGCGAACGCTTGCGGAGGCTCGAGACCTGGTGAGACTGGCTCAGCAGGCGAATGTGGTGGCGATGGTGAACCACGAGTTTCGATTCGAGCCGGCTCGAGTTTATGCAAAACAGCTGATCGATCTGGGGTATCTGGGTACACCTCATTCGGCGACGGTAACGGTGTATCGTGCGACGCTCAACGATCCGCATGGAGTCGCCTGGGACTGGTTGATGGACGATTCCAAGGGTGGCGGGATGCTGGGCGCGGCAGGTTCCCACTATCTGGACGCGTTGCGATGGTGGTTTGGTGAAGTGAAGTCGGTCGCTGGCGCAACATCGACCATGATAAAGGAGCGCAGGTTCGCGGACTCGCACGAGATGGGGGTCGTGAGCTCAGATGACAATTTTGCGGTGCTGTTGAAAATGTCGTCAGGAGCGCTGGCGACGGTGACGTATTCGGCGACTGCAGCATTCGAAGCTGGTGAGCAGCTGATTCTGTCGGGTTCGGACGGTTTGCTGATGATGACAGGAGACCGCAAGCTGTACGGGGCAAAGCGAGGAGCACCACTGGAAGAGAAGCAGCTGCCGCCAGACATCATCGCTGATGTATCTCCCAGCGAGCATCCGCTTGCTGGCCCTACCGAACTCCTGCTGAAGGTATGGATCAGTGCGATCCGTACAGGCGAAGTTGCCTCTCCGTCCTTTGTCGATGGGATGAAAGTGCAGGAGCTGATGGACGGGGCGGTGCGCTCCAGCCAGCTCGGGCGATGGATCGAGATCGAACGGGGACGTTTTCAAAGCTATTAGGCGCGATTGGGCATCCGTTGCGATAATCGTTGCCCGCTACGCTGGCGGTCGCACGTAGCTCTCTGGAGGATGCCGGACAGTCATGAACACGTTTCGAAGCGCACATCGGTTTCTCGATGACCCATCCACTGCGCGAACCCCAAGTCTGCTCGTCGACGAGGGGCTTCTTCATCAGAACATCGCGGAAATGGCGTCGAATGCGCGCAGCATGGGCGTGGAGCTCAGGCCTCACATCAAAACCCACAAATCTGTAAACATTGCAAACCTGCAGATTGCGGCCGGGGCAGTCGGAATCATGTGCGCGAAGCTGGGAGAAGCTGAAGTTTTCGCGGACGGAGGGATCGAGGATATCGCCATAGGGTTTCCGGTCATTGGAGATCTGAAAATCTCCAGGCTCCTCAAGGTGATGGAACGTGCCCGGATTATCGTGGCTCTCGATTCGTTGACAGCCGCCGAGGCTTTGTCGGCTGCGATGATGGCGGCCGATCGTGTTCTCGATATCTATCTTGAAGTCGATACTGGTCATCACCGGGCTGGGACGCTCGCTGGAGAAGCGACTCGTGAGCTGGCACTCAGAGTTGCCCGTCTCCCTGGTTTGCGACTTGTTGGCATCATGACCCATGAGGGTCACGCGAACGCAGCGCCACCGGAAACGATCAGGGCAACAGCGCTCAACGCCGGTGAGTTGCTCGTGGAAACGGCGGAGTCGATCAGATCGTCTGGTGTGCCGGTCGAAACGGTTAGTGTGGGTTCAACACCATGCGCGTCGATTACGCCGACCGTCGCCGGAGTGACAGAGATGCGCCCGGGAACGTATGTGTTTCGCGACGTGTCGGGATTCCGGCACGGCGTCTATGGGCCGGATCGCTGTGCAGTTCACTACCTGGCGACGGTGGCAAGCCGACCTTCGTCCGATCGAGCAGTGCTGGACGCTGGTGCCAAAACTCTGGCGCTTGACACTGGTCCGAGCCATCCCGGACATGGCTACGTGGTCGACGATCCGGATGTGATCATCGATCGATTGAGTGAGGAGCATGGCGTTGTATTGCTACCGCCGGGCAAGACAGGGTGGCA
>JBGTJM010000052.1:0-14039 GCA_041745115.1 Thermomicrobiales bacterium | reverse complement strand
TGGCGGGGTGCATTTGCAAGTACGGCAGATCTATCGAGAGACGGGCGAACAACGTCTTCTCTCCAGACATTCTTGAGCTGAACGACCTGGGCGGTTGGAGAAATCGCTTCGGTGTCTATCTCATTGAGATCGGCAATGTGGCCGAGGATCGAGGAGAGCTGAGCCTGCATGCGTAGCGCTTCCTCGTCTGAAAGCTCGAGCCGTGCCAGCGCAGCAACGTGCCGTACATCGTCCAGCGACAGGTCCATGGATTGTTCTTATCCCATCTACGCAAAAAGACGCCCAAGAGGAGGCGCCGATTCTCGATTCTAGCATAGAGAGATGAGATCAAAGTGATTTTCGACTATGAGCCATTCATCATCTGGTCAACTGACGCGAGCGTCTCGCGGGCTGATGGGCCGAGGAAGACGGCTTCGATCGAATCGCGCAGACCTGGATTGTCAGCGAATATCCGGCCGCCATAACCAATGGCAATCGTTCGACTGCCGGGCGAGTTGCCATTGAATTCATGTCGCAATCGAGAAACCGCGTCGATAAGGGCCGGAATCCGTTCGACTGTCGAAGCCGAGAGCAACACGGCACGCGGCCTGACGTTGTGGGTGGCCTGAACCAGGTCCGAAACAGGCACGTTGGCGCCAAGATAGACGACGCGATACCCACCGCGCGCCAGAAACACGGAGGTCAGCAGGAGGCCGATCTCATGTTGCTCGCCTTCTATGCAGGCAGCCAGAACCGGACCGCGTCCGCGTTCTGGCTGGGATGCGTTGAACAGCGCCGATAGTTTTCGATGGACAAACCCACTGGCGAAGTGTTCACTGGCAATCCCCAGCTCACCCTGATGCCAGAGATCGCCAATTTGACGCAAAGCCGGGGCCATGACTCGAAGACAAACTTCCTCCACCGGCAAGAGGGCGATGGCCTCTTCGACGACCATGTCCGCCGCCAATCCATCGAATCGCGTCAAGGCATCAACCAGCGCAGATGAATACCCTGAGTACGCATCCGGTTGGTCAGCGTCACCGACAGGACTTGTAGGACCTGCACTTTGATGACCGCGACTACTCAACCGACGGGTTTCGCTCTTGAGGAGATTTACGGCCTGGCTTATCGTGAGCCCTTCTCGCGTCTGATCGCGTAGCCAGGTCACAATAGCGATGTCTCGCTCCGAGTACAGACGCTGATTGCCGGGCGTTCGCTGAGGCTCCGGAACGCCATACCGCCGTTCCCATGCCCGGATCGTGTCCGCAGGCACACCGGTCCTCTGCACTACTGCTCGCGTGTTATAGACTGCATCATTACGAAATTGATCAAACATACCCAATTCTTCCGACGAACCCCTAAAGCACTATAAAGCCGTGTCAAACTACTGTCAATCTTTTGCACAGATAATCCATCTCAGGTCTGTCAAAGTGCGTCTCTTGGCTACTGCACTGTTCATAAGCTTGCTTGCCGGTTGTGCCGATGAAGCAGATGACAGGCAGTTCGCAGGCGATGAACAAACGATGGCCCAACCGACGGCCACGTCGCAGGCTGCTGAGGCTCCTCGTGTCGAAGCCAGCCCAAACGCCACAGAACCTCCGCTGAGCGAGGCGGAGCTTTTTCTGGCCACGGGCAATCAAGTGATTGTCTCCGTCATTTCCGATAGGCGAGTCCTGGTTTATGACTATTCAGCCAGGACGACGACAGTGGTGAGTCTTGACGAGTCGCAAAGAGCTTGGCATGTGGACCTATCTCCCGACGAATCCAGCGTCGCCATACTGGTATCTCCGTCCAAGTCACTTGATCGATGGGACGTAGTCGTAGTTGGCACTGATGGAGCGATCAGTCGAGAATCGTCGATTGTGGGTTCTGGTTCTACTGTCGGCGTCGGATCGGATGTTGTGGCCACTGGCACGGGGGGAATTGACTGGTCTCCAGATGGCTCTCAGATCGCTGTAGCGTTGCCAACCGGCGGAATCTATGTGGTGGATCGAGGCGGATCGGTCCAGCAAATGTCGTCGCCAGGGCGTGTTTCCCGGCCCGGTGTCGTGGCCTGGTCACCAACTGGGGATGCGCTCGCGTTTTCGAGTCAACCAGACGCGTTGTCAGGCCTGGGCGTGAGCGTGGCACCAACCAATGCACTGCCGCTCGACGCCGTGACATTGCTGAGACCAGATCAAACTGGAAACCGATCGGTGACCGATCTCTATTGGTCACCAGACGGCGAGTCAATTTTTGCTGTCGTTGAGCGACGAGAAACCGGAGGAGCTCGAGGCGAGGTCTTCGCGCTTCCTGCAGCAGGGGGTAACCCCGAAGTGATCTGGTCGCCAACAGTTCACCATGTCAATGAAAGGGTTCAAGCCATATCTGTGTCACCGGATGGGCGGGTCCTTGCTATTCTGGTGAGCACTGGTCCACACAACGCCGCAGTAGTGCTCAAGCAGGTTGGTGGGGATGCCCAGGCCCGCAGAATCCTGAATGGATCGACGGAACATTCGGAGATGATCTGGACGCAAGCCGGGTTGCTTGTTGCGGGAATGCCGACGGGAACGAATGGCAACGATGGGCTGGCGGTCTTCGAGATCGATGCGAACGGCGTCGCCACTCAGGTGGAACCCCAGGCCACTCCAATGGTTGAGGCGACTCCTGAGGCTTCTCCGATAGCTGTATCGAGTCCCATCGGATCGCCAATCGCGGTCGATGATCCTGAAGGTACGCCAGTTGCAGAAGCGAGTCCTGCTGGATCTCCAGCACCGAATGGGAGTCCGGAGGCGTCGCCTCAGGCCGTAGCCAGTCCCCGTACTGGTGCGACTCCAGGAACCGACGATTAAGGACCGATTTCCTCGGCGTCGAACAGATTTTTGGCCGCGTCCAGGATCTTTTTCCCGCCATCCGAAGGTGGAGTTCTCGATTCCGAATCAGATGGGCTTCCGGGTCGCGCTTCGACCTGAGCATTCGGCTCACCTGTGGAGCCATCGGCTTGAACCGGTTCATGGGCAAGCACCGTCTCGATTTTCAGCGATGCACCGAGGGTATCAGCCAGAACATCCTCGAGGAGTCGCCGAACGTCTGTCTCCCCGAGCTTGCTCTTGTGGAATGGATAGGCTGAAACTAGAACCAGTGTGTCGCCTCGCATGCTGTGCGGATCGACGCTCATGAGCAACGCGTCGATTCGTCTACTCCGGGCTTTCACATTCGCTCTCACCTGATCCCACATTGTGCGAACAGTCTCAATCGTTGGGACCGGGCCGGCATGAGCGTCGCTTGACCGTGGCTTCGATGTCTCGCCAGATGCGGCACTTCCGCGGGATATTGGAATCACATTTCCGCGAACTTTCTCCGAAAGGGATCGTTGCTGGTTTGGCGGAGTTTGGTTCGGAGGATTGCTAGCTGGCATCTCAGTTTCTGGTCGAATTGGAAAGGTCGACAGTGGAGGGGCAGGTGAAGGATTGCGAACAGCATCGTTGCCTCGCAACGTAGCCCTGACCAGACCAATTTCGAGTGGCAACTGTGGAATCGCGCCATGCCTCACTTTGAAATCGAGCTCGGAGAAACGCTCTGCTTCGTCCATTGCCTCGGCGAGGCCAAACCGGTTCGCCAATCGCCGCACTTCTGGATCTCGTTCAGACAGCGGATCGGCGATCGCATGCATGACTTCCCGAAGCACCTGCACAATTTGACGAGCTATTTGCCGGGGATCCGAACCACGGCCAATCGCACTTTGCAGATAATCCAGTGCTATCGCCGCGTCCTGATCCGCAATCGCGTCCACGAGCTGAACGATAACTTCGTCCCGGCTGAGACCCAGCAAACTTCGAACGTCATCTCCGGTAATCGTCTGCTCGTCTCCAGCCGCATCACTGCGGTTGAAGGATGCAAGTTGATCGAGCAGACCCAGGGCATCTCGCAAGCTGCCCTGGGAGTGGTTAGCAATGATCGCCAGGGCAGCCGCATCCAGACTCAATCCCTCGAGATCGGCGACATGCTCCAGTCTGCGCACCACGTCTCCTGTCGGAATACGCCGAAATTCAAACCGCTGGCAGCGCGACACAATCGTAGGAAGAATTTGTTCGGGGTCTGTGGTGGCGAGCACAAATCGCGTGTGATCGGGCGGTTCTTCCAGCGTTTTCAGGAAAGCATTTGCTGCTGCCCCGGTTATCTGGTGGGCTTCGTCGATGATGTAGAACTTGGTCCTGAGCTGCACGGGCGCGAAGCGAACTCGTTCCCGTAGTTCGCGAATATCGTCAATACCCCGGTTGCTTGCTGCATCGATCTCGAGAACATCAATCGCCGAGCCCTGAGCGATTGCATTGCATGCGTCGCACTTGTTGCACGGCCGGTTCTCCAGATCCTGATCCAGGCAGTTCACGGCTTTTGCCAGGAGCCTGGCGGTGGTGGTTTTGCCGGTTCCACGTGGTCCCGTAAAGAGGTACGCATGGGCGACACGGTTCGTTCGAACGGCGTTTTTCAGCGTCTGAACGATGGCATCCTGGCCGACGAGATCTGAAGCATCAAAGGTCTGAGGCCGAAATTTCCGGTACAGCGACGTTGTACCAGAAGATCGCGACACGTCAAGATTTGGCGTCCGCTCCACATTGCACGAGTCGGCGTGTTCATTGGCGTCAAATAGCCCAGAGGTTGACATCGAAACCGAACTCCGCGTTTGATTGAGAACGTGATCACCAGCCGAGAGGCGGATCAGTAGTATACCTCTCCGATCATTTGTTCGAGGCTCATCCAGGAACCGCAGCACCATGGGAACGCTTTACGTTGTCGCCACTCCGATAGGAAATCTGGAGGACATCACCCACCGAGCGGTGAACGTGCTTGGCAACGTCTCGATCATCGCGTCGGAGGATACTCGACACACTGGGGTCCTGCTGAAGCGCCTGGGAATCGACACACCCCAGGTGAGTTACCACGCGTTCAATGAAAAGTCCCGACTGGCGGGAATTCTGGACCATCTTCAGGCGGGCGATGTCGCCCTGGTGACCGACGCAGGTACTCCGTCCGTGTCAGATCCTGGGGCCATTCTGGTGAAAGCCGCTGCCGATGCCGGCCACACAGTCATTCCCATACCGGGAGCTTCCGCAGTCACCGCGGCAGTATCAGCGTCAGGATTGGTTACCGGTCCCTTCACGTTTCTGGGATTTCTGCCGAGGACGAAGTCTCAACGATTCAACCTCCTGGAATCCGCCTTGTCGTCAGGTTTCGCGCTGGTCTACTTCGAATCACCACACAGGATCATAGCAACCTTGAGGGAACTCGCCCTGCTCTGTTCCAACCGGGAGATCGTGGTTTTTCGTGAGCTCACAAAGGTTCATGAAGAAGCAATCCGGGCATCGATCGACGACATTCTTGATCGCCTCGATCGGCGGACGATGAGAGGCGAGTGCATTGTCGTACTCGGTCCATCCCGCGACGAGCCTGCGAGCGATCAGCAGATGGAGGACCTGCTCCGAGATCACCTCGATTCCGGGCGAAGCCTTGCCGAAACTGCACGAACCGTAGCGGCCCTGACCGGAATACCCAAATCGACCGTATACCGAGCTGCGCTGGCCATTTCATCAGAGAGTGACTGACTGGCCATCCGTCGCTCGAGTCAGCAATCGAAGAAGGAGTCTTGTCGACAACACCTGCGACGTCGCGTGGCTTGTCTTGAGCCAGAACCAGGCCGAGCCTCTAACGGTTCTGGAACGCCAGTTTCTTGTGGTGAATGAGGATACTTTGAAGGATGCCGAGGCCAATGAGGAATGTCCAGAGAGAGGACGACCCCTGACTCACGAATGGCAGGGTAATTCCGGTAACTGGCATGATGCCGATGTTCATTCCAATGTTGACAAAGGCCTGATAGAAAAGCATTGCAGAGAAAGCGACCGCAATTGCCTGTCCAAACGTGTCGCGGGCAGCCTCGGCAACCCGCAGGCATCGCCACAACAGGATGATATACAGGGCAAACAGAGCGATCATGCCGATAAAGCCGAACATCCCGCTCGCGTGGGCGAAGATGAAGTCGGATTCTCTCACTTTCAGCAGCTCGAGCCGGCTTTGAGTGCCGCCCTGAAGGCCCGCGCCAAACAGCCCTCCAGAACCAATAGTGTATTGCGCCTGGATAATGTTGTATCCGGCCCCTGAAGCGTCTTTGAATGGGTCAACGCTAATCAGGAGCCTTTCTCGCTGATAGGGCTGCAGCAAAAAGCTCCAGCCGAAGGCGGCCACTGGAATGCAGACGATGAAAAGGCCAATCATATGCCGCCAGCGAATCTGAGAAATGACTGCGACGGCAATCCAGATAACGCCGAATACACTCGCTGTACCGAGATCCGGTTCGAGAAACACCAGCACTGCCGGGAGACCGACAATCATCAGCGAAGCCACAAAATTGCCAAACTCGCGCATTTCGTCCCCACGCGACGAGACGAAGGCGGCGAGCAAAACGATTGTTGAAATCTTGGCGAATTCTGACGGTTGAATGGTCAGGATTCCAAGGTCGAACCATCGCCTGGAGCCGCCGATCGAGACACCTATACCGGGTACAAGCACCAGCATCAACGTAGCGATCGATCCAGCGTACAGGAACCACGAGAGGGTGCCGAGAAATCGATAGTTGAAGCTCGCGACGAGGAACAGCAGCACAGCGCCAACCGATGCAAAGAGCGCCTGCCTCACTCCCTCGTTGAGCACCGATAACTCACCACCACCTCTTGCGCTCCAGATCGCGACGACGCCAAAGCCGATCAAAAGCCCGGCGGTGAGGATCATGAAGTAGTCGAGTTCGCTCCAACGTCTGGTCGGTTGCATTTGGAATTCAGTGTCCTACAGAACGACGACGTCATTCATCACGATGTGGAATCCGCAGTCCAGAAACTCGGCAGCATGGCGGCACATTTGCATGCGAGGAAGGAAGATCTCGAAATACTCCATCACAGGAGAGATTGTGGTGTCGATCGTGAGCTCAAGGGTTACTGTTCGCTCTTCGACGTCAACTCGCAAAAACGATGCCGTCGCGGCAAAGTTTACGCGGTCGTGTTGATCGAACGTCGAAGAATCGGCCTTCCGCACCCTGGACCGGTGGACATCTGATTTGTCAGCAAGTATCAGCGCGGCGGAAACCGCGTTTACCGGCTCGCCAAGACGGCCGTGGTCGTCTCCATGCGATCCAATCGCCCCCATAATCAGCGCAGTTTCATCGTAGTCCATGCCGAGGCGAATCAGAACGCTGTGGGCAAGTACCGCTCCTGTGGCTGCATGACCATGCCGGCTCACAACGTTGCCGATGTCGTGCAGGTAGCCAGCGATTGCGACAAGCTCTTCGAGTCTCGGATCGTAACCGAGGCGATCCAGGATATTGCGGCCAATGTTGGAAACCAGCCCTACATGCCTGAAACCGTGTTCGGTGAAGCCGAGTACCCCCAGGCTTCGGTTGGCCTGACGAATGAGCGACTGGACTTCGAGATCCTCCCTGACGATATCAAAGCTTACTGCGGACCCTGTGTCCATTGAAGGAATCTCTGCTGGGTCGGTTGTCAACGTTTGTGACATGTTGGACTCTAACCTACAAGGAGGACTGACTGGCCACCGGATCCAAGGGTTCGCAAGTATCCGGCAGCCAGCTGGCAATCCGGCGGCATCGATCCCAGTATAATCGTCTACTTGCTGGTGCGGACTGCGGAACGTACCGACCCGACGAGCAACCATAAGACAGAGGTGCAAGCAGCGGGGCATATGACTGAGAACGACGACCTTGAATTTACGACCGAGATCGATGCTGCAGTGGTGGAGGCAATTGGCGAACCTGGGCAGCGCCGATTTCGATTGATTGCTCTGTCCAATGGGGAAACGACGATACTCTGGATGGAGAAACAGCAGCTGGACGCTCTCGGCCAGGCGCTGACCAAGATAATCGACCAGATCGATGTTGAAGCATCGGACTTCGAGCAGCCAGGGGCGGGTTCACCAATAGACTTGAACACCACCCATCAGTTTCGTGTTGGCCGACTCGAGATCGGCTTTGACCGGGAGCGGGGTCGCGTTCTGGTAGTCGCTTACGACATTGAGTCTGATGAAGCTGACGGCCCATCGCTGGCGGGCCTCTTTTCGGTATCACTGGCTCAGGACTTGGCGGAAGAAGCCGACAAGGTGGTTTCAGCAGGCCGGCCCCGATGCGTTCTGTGCGGATTGCCAATGGGGCCAGGACCCCATGCCTGCGCGCAGCAAAATGGTCATTTGGCGAACTACGCCTGATGACACTGCTCCATGGTCGCTCCTCCAAACCTGTGCAGATTTTCCTTGACATTCCTCGGTAGCACTCTCTAGACTCAGGTTGCAGATCTTGTAGGTCGCGCGCGGAAGTGGCTCAGTGGTAGAGCATCTCCTTGCCAAGGAGAAGGTCGCGGGTTCGAATCCCGTCTTCCGCTCCAATTCGCCCGTCAGGATTGTTGAACACGAGAATCTCTGGCGATTACTCGTTTCTCCAGCGTTCAAGACGCGATTTTCACTCTCTGCTCCGCAGCTTACGATAAGGCTCTTGCCGGAGCAGAGTAAAACCACTCTGTACGCCCCAGTTTCCAGGAGCGAGTTTGAGCGCTTGCCTGGATTGCTATCGCAGGTTGTCGAAACGTTTCTGGCCTTCCTGACTGTATCACCTGGGGCGACGCTCGCGCTGAGGATGTCAGGGATCCGGTGGAGCGTGGATCATGAAATGGTTCAGTTTGATGAGGTTCGCTCAGAGTTGCGCCATCAAACCACCCAGCATAGAATGAAGGCAGCGGTACAGTTTGCGGTGATTACAGATGGGCTGACCGACTGGCCATGTTTCCGGGAGCAACGGCCCATGAAGTCTGATGAAATTCCAATCGCTGACGATTCTCAACGTATTGCCCAACGCCTTGAGCAAGAGCTCACGCAGCGCCTCATCGCCTATATCGAGGGCACTGCCACTCTCCACGATCTCCGAACCTGGATAGCGGATCAGCCATGGGCTATGCCGAATCCCGGCACTCGTCTAATCAATTTGTATGGCCAAAGCCATAGCCGGATCATTCGATTCGACAAGGGGACGTGGACTGAACACGAGCTTCGGACTTCGCTCAGGTATCTACTGGAAACGCTGAGAACTGAGCGAGTGCCAGGGTTTCGAGATCCGTTGATGCCTGTCACACCAAGTGAAATGGCCAGGGACGCGGTGGTAACACTGCGGCCAAAGAAACTCGACACCGAGTAATCCAGAACCGGGTGCCCGCAAACGTCCCGGGACAGTGAATCTGTGCATTGCTCCATGCCCACTACTCAGTCTTGACCAACCTGATCGAAATTCTCGGGACAAAACGTGCAGTTCGACGGTTCGTCAAATCCCAAGCTTCTTGTGACCTTCCTAAGCGGATTGCTTTTATGATGCGATCCCGGTATCGTGTTTTCGGGACACTGCAATCAATTTGACAGCCATGGAGTCTGGCAAAACAGTGCGTCTGACTATCCCGAGCGTTCAATAACCTCTATCGAGGTTCAGACGCACTTCTCCAGACCGAACCGGTGTCAGCAGGCGGTCCCATGTGCCCTTAGGTGAAATGGAGGAATCGATGCCTTACTCACGCACATCTCCGATTCTGACGGCTTCACGTGTTTCCCTTCAGGTCGATCGCGTCGTCGAATTTGCTGCTGAACGCGGCGCCTCACGCCTCGCCGACCTGAGGCAATACCTTCAGACGGTCGATGAAGCTTGCAAATTGTTGCGAATCGATCCGGTCGTGATCGTTGCTCAGAGCGATCTTGAGACCGATAGCTGGCGATCGACCTGGTGGAACGAGCGCCTGAACCCGGCTGGAATCGGAATCACTGGCGACCCGGCTCAGAACGCGGCATCGCAGACTTGGGTGGACGGTCGGATTTCTGCTTTTGGACACCTTTCCCATATGGCAGCTTACCTCTGGGGCAACGAGGCGTTCGGAAAGTGGCAACCCAATTGGCCGGATCTCGAGACCGCGAACAGGCGTTTTCGCGCACCAATTCAAGCCGGCTTTCGTGCCGAAATACTTCAGGATCTGAATGGGTCCTGGGCGATCGATCCTCAAAACAACTACGGCGGAAAGCTTGCCGAGCGAGCGAATCGAATGGAAGCGTTTTCCTCCTCGACGCCAATCGACGACAGCGTGGACGGGCCAGTTCGGTTTGGCCGCGTGCCGCATCCACCGTTCGAACGGGCGATCGTTCCCAAGCCAGCACACACCAGCTCTGGAAGCGGGTACGACTGGGTGCCGAGTGGACGCAGAATCGTGGGAATGGTTCACCACGAATGGATGGGGGTCGGTACCGAGTCGTTTCACAAAGGGTTCTTTGCCTGCCCGAATGGAGAGAGATGCAAAAATGCTCTTGTCGACTACATCATCATGAAAAACGGCAAGATCATCATGATCAATGAACCAATTGGCAACCGGTCACCATGGGCCTCGGGAGGAGGCGTTGGCTCGCCAGGGGGTCTCGAAGGCGACGGTCCTGCGTTCGTTGCCAAGTTTGGTGTTCCGGCGATCAATGCAAGGAATGTGTCGATCGAGTACGTGAAGCACGACTCGGAGCGATTCACCCAGGAGCAGGTACAGGCTGGTGGCGCACTCGCGGCCTACTGGCACGACCAGGACGGGCAACTGTGGAACGAGCACCCGTTTACGAGCAAGCACCGGTTGGTGACGAGCTTTCTGCACTTTGAGTTTGGCACCACAACATGCGGAAAGGGCGAGCTTTCTGACATCACCCGAGTGCAAGCGGTTACAAAGGGCATCATGCGTCAACACCAGCAATCAGGATCTGGTGGCCCGATCGAACCTCACGTTCCCACCCAACCATCTCCAACCTTGCCTGGTGGCCTGACTCTCGCGGAGGCTCGAAATCGATTCGGCACCTTGAAACGCCACAACCAGGATGGCAGCAAAGAGAACTTCTCCTTCGATCCCAGCGGCATCATCTCACTGGCCTGGGCTCATCGGTCGGCGGCTGAAGACGACTGGCCACGGTCAAAGAACTGGTACGTGCTCGATAATGACGGAGACTCCCTGCAAATAGTCACGTTTGCGAACGACTGGCACCTGGTGCAGGCATCCCAGCGCTCGGGGTTCAGTTGGATCGACTTCGTGCCATCTGCTTGAGATCGAAGAGGAGCCGTTTGGCGCTCCTCGAACCGGGCTCTCAGAGTGATGCTGACCGGTTAGAATGCTGCCACGCGGGCGTGGCGGAATGGCAGACGCTGCGGTCTTAAAAACCGTTGGGGCAACCCGTGCGGGTTCGAGTCCCGCCGTCCGCACCTCTGCCCGATGAACTCGGGCTCCCCAGCGCTTTCGACGTTCTCCGGTACAACGATCATGTGGATCGTGATGATGAGTGTTTTGGCCGCTGCCTTCAGTCGATGATTTGAATCGCGTTTTTTCGGTGTCCAATCAGCATCGATCGCTCTGGCAATGTTCCTGACAGGACAGTGGAATGCGTCACAACACTGTATCGTGTGCTGGAGCGAGGGTGTATTTGGATTCGGATCATTCAGCGTTGAGGCGTTTTCATGGAAGTTGATGTAGCTGAATACATAGATGTCTATCTGCCACGACTGATCCGGGCTGCTATCATCGTGGGGATCGCCGTAGTTCTCATTCGGACCACATTTGTTAGCCGCAGAGTCTTTAGGTGGGTCGATCGGCGTGCCGAACGAGGTGATTACGAAGCCGCTCAGCGGCTGGATACGATCACCCGGGCGATCTTGCGGTTCATTCAGTTCGGAATTGGCATCGTCGCACTGGTGCTGGTTCTGGACGAGTTTGGCTTCGACACGACGGCCATTGTCGCAAGCGCCGGTATCGCCGGTATTGCGATCAGTTTCGGAGCTCAAGCACTCATTCGTGACTTCCTGAACGGCACCATGATTCTGTTCGAAGATCAATACAGGGTAGGCGATATTGTTACCGTCGCCAACGTCACCGGGACGGTCGAAGACATCGATCTGCGAATCACGACGGTTCGCGATCTGGATGGCACGCTCCACTTTGTCCCCAATGGTGAGATCCGCTTGACGTCGAATTTCACCAGGAATTATGGAGGGATCCTGCTCGACTTCCCGATAAGCTACGATGTGGATATTGCAACCGCAAAGGCGATCATCAACAGGGTCGGAGCCGAGCTGGCGAATGATCCGGATTGGGCAGCGCGAATCATTGATCCTCCGAAATTTGTCCGGCTTCAGGATTTTGAAGAGACTGGCGTCCTGCTTCGGGTGATGGGGAAAACGGAAGCTGGTGATCAATGGGCCGTCACCGGGGAGCTTCGGTTACGCTTGAAGTTGGCGTTTGACGATGCGGGTATCGAAATGCCATTGCCTCAGTTGATGATCTGGAGGGCGCAGGACATTGTTTCGCCAGGGGGATAATCATGG
Organism: Thermomicrobiales bacterium; assembly: GCA_041745115.1. Lineage (GTDB taxonomy): Bacteria > Chloroflexota > Chloroflexia > Thermomicrobiales > UBA6265 > JAHBVL01. Next base: position 1,651 of record JBGTJM010000052.1, on the reverse strand, counting down.
CTGAAGATCGAAGTGGCAAGGCAGGCATCAATGTCTGGGTGGATCCAAATAGGTGTATCGCGAATGCCAAATGCACCACAGTCGCGCCAGGGATCTTTGCCCTTGATGAAGAAACTGGCGTAGCCGAGTTGATCGATGAAGAAAACGCCACCGTAGAGCAGCTTTTCGCGGCGGCGCGGATTTGTCCGACGCAGGCAATCATCATCGAGCAGTTTGGACGCCGAGTCTTTCCGCAGATTCTCACGCCGATGTTTGGTGAGCAGGCGGACGGTACGTAGCCGTTAAGGGTCAACAGACCGTGGTGACTGTCGCGAGCAACTGACCGCGGAAATTGACGAAAGCAATTCCTGCGGCGGGAGCTCACACCTCGACGAACTGCAATACACCATCAGAATTCGCCGTCATGATCAGTTCTTCAGGCGACGTCGCGTCCGGATGCGTGACCAGGGCTCCTTCGGGTGGCCTCACGTCACCGTAGACCAGAGGATCATCGGTCTCGACCATTCTGGCGTGAAGCTTCGCTCTGAGCTCGTCCATGATCTGTCGATGTGCTTCGTCCGCAGCGAGATTCCGAACCTGGTTTGGATCGAGAACATTGTCGTAGAGCTGCAGCGGCAGCACTTCGATGCTGTTCCAGCCATGATCGACCAATAGATCGCGACTTGGTCCATCATCCACGTTGGGAAGCACACGGAGCCTTCGGTCACCGTACCGCTCGATAAAGGTCCAGCGCGATGTTCGAATCGAACGCTGAGGCTCATACGCTGCGTGGTAGGTGACTTCTCCAAAAACCGCTTCGCGGATCGAATCGGACTCTTGCGTCAGCAGCGGAGTCAGCGATTTTCCTTCGATCCAGTTTGGAATTGGGAGACCAGCAAGCTCGAGTAGTGTTGGAGCGATGTCGATTTGCGAGACCAGCGCATCCGATACGCTCCCTGGCCTGACTGGATCTGGCCCCGCCAGGATCAACATGACCCCTGTTCCGTGGTCGGTCAACGTGCATTTCATACCGGGGAAAGCAGGCCCATGGTCGGTGGTACAGATCACGAGCGTTGACTCGGACAAACCGGAATTCTCAAGGGCTTGCATTACCAAACCGACTCCACGATCAAATCCGGCAAGACTTGCATGGAATCCCGCTGCATCTTTGCGCGTTGCGCCTGTGTCAGGAATGGGCGCGGGGGGCAGTACGTAGCGTGCAGCTCCATTTGTGGGTTCGGGATATGGTCGATGCGCTTCGAAGAATCCAATATCAAGGAAGAACGGGCGTGAGTCGCGGGCATTCTCCTGAAGCCACGACGCGGCAACGGGCGCCACGGCATGGGCACGGTCGCTTTCAGGACTGATGACGTCGCTGTATCCCAGTGTGCTCGGATCGCCGCTGGTTGAATGCTGCGATCCGGCGAGAACAGTTCGATAACCGTGGGACTGCAGAACACTTGCAATGTGATGACTTGGATCTGCAAGGCCGAATCCCCGGTGCGCCAAGCCGATCATTCCAGCCCTGTGAGGGCTCTGGCCGGTCAGGAGAGCCGCACGGCTTGGAGAGCAGGTCGACGAGGCCGCAAACGCCTGCCGAAACAGCACGCCTCTTTCAGCGAGCTGCTGCGTGTTCGGCGTTCGAACTCCATAGCCATACGGCTGGACGTGC
>JBGTJM010000051.1:0-7010 GCA_041745115.1 Thermomicrobiales bacterium | reverse complement strand
GCCAGACATCGAGGCAGGATCGAGTGCCTGGAGAACCCGTCGGGCCGCGTCCATCCCCTCGTATTCGTTCCCATGAACTCCCGCGACCAGGACAAGTCTGCGACCTGGATCTGATCCTCGGATTGCCACGACCGGTACGTCAGTCAGTTCGTCGAGTCCCAGGTCTACCGTCAAATGCGCCCGGACTCGCTGTCCGGGGCGCAGTTCATCAGCACTAAATGCGGACATCTCGTTCACCACTGCCCGGTTCGTCCTTTCGCTAGTGTCAATATGGTCGTGTCAGTACCTTTTTGAACAACGCCCCGTTGGTTTGGGCGAACCGGCGTTCCAGACAGCTGATTCCAGACACCTCGTGAATTGGTACTCGGTGACCTCTCGCCGGTAGAATCAGCAGGGTTGTCGGAATGCCCGTACACTCGCCCGGGACTCCTTTTTTTCGTAGCTGTCACATCGGTGCGACGTGATTCGCTCTGTATTTCCTGGAGTGTGCCAGATGTCATCCCATCTTCGTGCGCTGTTGCTGGTCGGCATCCTGGCAATGCTCCCCACCCTGTCGCCCGCCAGAGTCGCCGACGCGGCGGTTGTGGTGACGGCCCAATCAACGCTTGCTTCAATCGACGTCGAAGTCGGCGTCTCACAGATCGATGCTGATTTCGTGATCGAAGGAGTTCGGCTCGCACAGGATTTCTTTATTCACACTGTCGGCGCAACGATTGACCGTCCAGTCAATGTCTTGGTTTCAGCTGGTAGCGCTTCGGGTTCACCTGGCCATATTGCCGTAGCTTCAAAGGAAGAGATCACGGTGTACACCGGATCAATAGGTTGGCGGCAGTCTTCCCCGGCAGAACGATTCGCTGTGATCGTGCACGAATACACGCACTTCTATCAGTATCTCAGACTGGGGTTGAACGACTTCGCTGCTCCCGCCTGGTTCGATGAAGGGCTTGCGGAGTACCTGAGCATGCAAGCCCTGTCGGATCTCGGCATGGTCGATATTGGCGACTTCAACCTGTATTGGGCCCGCCTTCTCCAGTTGAATCCGGTTGAAGCGACCCTCAAGTCGCTCGAATCCTGGCCCACGTTTCAGAGCAGTGAAGGCGCCGTCTATCCTTACTCATACTTTGCCGTGATGAAGCTCTTTCAGACGGCGAGCTTGTCGGCCATCGAGGGCTTCTACGAGTCAATGGCGACCGACGCTTCGTTTGAAGCCGCCTTCTTTGCTGCGTTCGGGATAACCGCCGACGATCACTATGAATCGTTCGAACCGTGGCGATTGACGCTCGAGGTTGCCAGAGAGCTCCCTAGGGACCTCTCGGTCTTCACAGCGCTAGAGATGGAGAGTCCCATTCACCCGATCGACGTCCCACGCGATCTTGAGCTGGAACAGCAAAGCCGCGTCCATGTACTGGCCATTCCAGCGGCCGCTTGTTCTATCGAAGTCATCGATATGGGCACAGCCAGCCCGATCATCACCCGCTCAACGTTCGCCGATGGCAATGGAGACGTCTTCTGGCTATTGACGATTCCCGACTATGGTGTGAAGGGACTCGTAACGATCCAGATGGACTGCGGCGGAACCGAGGTCTCTCAGGCGGCATTGCTCCAGTAAGAGGGTCCGGGCCAGCAATCAGCCTCTCAGGATTCCTCGTTCGCAGAGCCAGCTACATCATCTGCAACATCGAAAACATGCTCCACGTTCGCCTTGGCGACACGATAGCCGTCCATTGACGCCACATCGAATCGAAGTGGTCCCACATGAACGGTGTCGCCTACTTCCGGGATACGCTCCAGCACATCGCTGATCAAGCCGCCTACTGATTCTGCCTGGACGTCGCTCAGGACGTTCCGGTCGAGATCGAGGCGATCGAGCAAGTCGATCAACGAGAGGCGCCCATCCACTTCGAAATGAAATTCATCGAGCTGGCGCAGCGGCTCATATCCGGGGTCGAACTCATCGGAAATCTCTCCCACAAGCTCCTCGATCAGATCCTCGAGGGTCACCACCCCGGCCATGCCGCCATATTCATCGGCCACGATCGCCATGTGAGTGCGCTGGGCGCGCAGGTCGTGCAACAGATCGTCGATCGGCCGAGTCTCCGGCACTACGTAGGCCGGGCGAACCAGCTCCGCAGCCCGGATCGAGGCTGCCCGTGGATTGTCCCAGAGCAATCGGAACACATCTTTGATGTGCAGGATTCCCAGAATGTCATCCGGGGTTTCGCGATAGACCGGCAGGCGGGAGAAGCCCGTCCGGATGAATCGTTCCATAGCTTCACCGAGTCCGGTGTCCGATTCGATACTGGTCACGTCGACCCGTGGCACCATCACGCTACGTACCTGCGTTTCGCCAAACTTGAAGGCCTCTTCCACCAGGTCCGCTTCTCCAGCTTCGACCACACCTTCATCCTCGGCCGCTTCCAGCATGGCCAGAATCTCGGCCTCGCTCACACTGGGTAGATGCGCCCGCTTGTCGCTCCCCATCAGCCGCAAGATCAGGTTCGTGGTGCTGGAGAGAAACACCACGATCGGGTGGAGCAAGCGGGAAAGCAGTTCGATCGGCTTGGCAACGAGCATCGCGATTGTGTCGGCCCGCTGTACTGCCAGGGTCTTGGGCACCAGCTCGCCCAGCACGATGCTCAACAGCGCAAGCAGCAGCGTGATGACGATGATGGCGATTCCACTGCTGTTGCGCGAGACGAATGCAATTGGAATGTCATCGATCGCCGAGGCCAGGCTCGTGCTTATCGTCACCGCGCCAAACGCGGCGGCAAAGAATCCGGCAGTCGTAATACCAATCTGGATCACTGCCAGAAAATTGGTTGGCGACTCCATCAGTTTCAGCACTCGGTGAGCCCGCTTGCTACCCGTGTCTGCAAGCGCCCGCATCCGGGCCCTGCTGGCGGAAACCAGCGAAATCTCCGACGCTGCCAGAAAGGCGTTGATTCCGAGCAGAATCGCGATCGCGAAAAGCTCTATTGCGAGTCTCATTGCCGGTTCCCGACCACCCCTTAAAAACCCCCTGCTGCCGTCACAGCCAGCCTGCAACGCCGTGCAAGTGTATCGTTGGCCTTGCTGTTCAAGTCAATGTTGGCTATGCTGAGCGTCTCCCTCCGCCTTGCGCCGTATTGTGGCGAAACGCCACCGAACGCAGGAGGAATGCTCATGCCTCAAGGCACAGTGACCATCGACGGCGAGTTGATTGGCGAAATGTCCTCGTCGTTACAGGCGATTGTCAAGCATCTTTGCGAAACCGACTGTCATGCCTACGGCGATCTGGTCGAATGGTGCGAAAGCCGCAACGATTGCACCGTCGCCGTGATCTGCCCCGGCTGCACCTCCCAGTTCATCATCGATGACGACGAGCTGGTGATTCTGAAGCGCTGGACTGCAGCCAACGGCGTGGCTTTTGGCTGTGGAATCAGGGAAGATTAACTTCGGTTTTCAGCATCACCACGAAACGTTCAGATCGATAGGAGCTCCATGGACAGCAGACAATCGAATGCCACCCAGCTTGGCGCTGAGGGCCAGGGAGGAGAGGCCTTTCCGGATGCGTTCCGAGAGGCCATTCTTCTGGTGCTCGATGAAACGTTCGAGCAGGTCCACGGACTCATGCTCGACAAGGGAACATCGTTCTTCGAGACGCTTGCCACGATAACGTCTGACGAGGCATCCACAAGGATCTCCAGCCATTGCGCTCCGCTTTCCGCGCAGGTCGATCACACTCGCTACTACATCGACATCCTGATCGAGTTAGTGAGAACCGGCCAGCATCCCGAGACTGACTGGGACGCTTCCTGGGCAGTTGCAGAGGTGACCGATGCTGAATGGCAAGCGCTGATCTCGAGTCTCCGAACGTCGTACCAACAATTGCGCGAAATCGCTGGAGCTTTCGATCGTTGGGATGCCAACAGCATCGCGGGCGCATTCGCCATGGTGGGTCATTCTCTCTACCACCTGGGAGAAATTCGCCAGGGACTGGGTGTCCTGCGGGGTTAGTCGTCCCGGCCGACCCAGAGCGAGCCGCATCTGACCCTATCGCGCATAGGCCGCGCTGCGTGCCGCGACGCTATCGATTGCCACCGCAAGTACCAGGATCGATCCCGTAGCGACCGGCTGCCAGAACGGTGACACCCCAAACAGGTTCAGGGCGTTCGATACGACGCCGAGCAGGAAAACGCCGACGATCGTGCTCGACATCCGCCCCTGGCCACCGCTCAGCGATGCGCCACCGACGATCACCGCCGCGATCGCGGTCAGTTCATACCCGAGCGCTCCCGCCGGCTGTCCCGTCGCGGTCTGCCCCACCAGGATGATCCCGGCGATCGCCGAACACACTCCGGTAATCACATAAACCAGGAGCTTGATCCGGGGCACATCGATGCCCATGTGCGCTGCAGCGGTGGGATTCCCGCCAATTGCATAGACATAATGCCCAAATCGCATGAAGCCGAGGATCAGCGAGAGGGTCACCGCTACCGCCAGAAAGATCCAGAAAGGGTTGGGTATGCCAAATGTCTTCCCCAGTCCGACCTTGGTGAACGTAAGTGAAACCCCGAAAAGGGGCGTGGCATTGGTCCACACGTAAAGCAGGCCACGCAAGATCGTCATGGTGCCAAGCGTCGACACAAATGGATTCACCCCAACTCGTGCGATCAGGAACCCGTTGAACAGGCCCGCAGCCACACCAACTCCCAGACCGCAAAGAATGCCAGCGGCGGTGTAGTGCCACTGGGCCGGACCGCCATCAGTCAGCTCGATCATCACGCGAGCCGCAACCACGCTACTGCCAGCGGCCACCGCCCCAACCGAAAGATCGAGCCCGCCCAGGATGATGGCAAATGTCATCGCGCAGGCCATGATCCCGATCACGGAGTTCTGCCGCAGCAGGTTGATCAGATTCGCCTCGCTCCTGAACTTTGGCTCAGCTATCGCGATCCCAATGCACATCACCAGAAAGACGACGTAGATCCCATAGCTTCGAACGAGCTCCAGCGCAGAGGGACGCGCGCTCCCTTGACGTTCCAAAGCTCCGAGCAGTGCACTCACGCTTCAGAACCTTTGCCGAACATGGTCGCCAGCCCGGTGATCATGCTCACAATCTCCTGTGGGTCCGTTTCACGTGTTCGTCGGGAGCCAACAAAAGAACCGCGACGAAGCACCCAGATTCGGTCGGCCAACCGGAAGACCTGGTCGAGGTTGTGGCTGATGATCAGCACCCCAAACCCCTGACTCTTCAAGCCTCTGATGACGTTCTCTACAGTTGCCGTTTCTGCAACCCCGAGCGCCGCTGTTGGTTCGTCCATGATGATGATCTTCGATCCCCATGCGGCCGCTCGGGCTATCGCGATAGCCTGGCGTTGACCGCCGGAGAGTGAGGCAACTGGTGAATTGATGGGTGGCACGTTGATTTTCAGCTGCTCCAGCATGGCCGTTGCTTCACGGGCCATACCCCGCTTGTCCAGCAGCCTCGGACCTCGAATCCGCTCTCTTCCCAGAAAAATGTTGGCCCAGACAGACATGTTGCCGGCCAACGCGAGATCCTGGTAGACCGTTTCGATGCCTGCTGCTCGTGCATCTGCGGTTGATCCGAAATGCACCGGCTTCCCATCAAAAACGATCTCTCCAGAGTCGGCACGATGGACCGCAGAGATGATCTTGATGAGTGTCGACTTCCCGGCACCGTTGTCGCCGACGAGACCCGCGATCTCGCCCGGGTAGATATCGAGTGAAACCTGATCCAGCGCCGTCACCGCGCCAAAGTGCTTGCTGATGTCGACGGCCTGCAGGACCGGCGCTACTGCCAATTCGGACTCTGCTGTCATCCCGGTGTCCATAGATTGAGGTCAAACCTGGCGAGCATCACGAATCCTGGCGAACCCACGCTGCACCGATTCCCAGACCAGCTCTGGGTTGTCGGGCGTCAGACCTGACATCGCTTCGCAGGCCAGGTAAGACCAGGCGCAGATCACGTCGATCCCTTCCTCCTGCATGATCTCCATGCCGCGCTCGATCTCGGCTTCTCGCCCGGACGGTACGGCAAACGCCTGTATCCAGGTCAGCGACTGGGCGGGCTGGCCTGCAGTTACCGCCGCCACTCGTTTGCACCATGTACGCAACCAGGGTTCGAAGGCATCCTCGGGAACGCCAGCCTGCACCCAGTATGGGCTGATGCCGAAATAGCGGACGCCCGGCTTTGCTGCGATTTCCTTCCAGCCGCGGTCGCCGTGCGCGTCTTCCGGCGCGAAGATGACGGCCGAATCGATTCCCCGTGCCGTTGCCTCACGTATGAGCGCGTCGAGTGACTCACCGACAACGTCTTGGCAGAAAGCGGCGATGTCTTCGTCCCAGACCTCTGGCATCGATCGGTTGAAAGCGTCCCGAAAGCGGGTTTGGCATGTCTCGCAGCGGCACGCCCATCGTCCATCTGGGGATGCTGGCGGAGGCAAAAAGAGATGTGGCTCGTCCCACGTCACCACATCGACCTGCGCGGCCGCGGCAGCATCGAGCCAGCGCGACATCAGATTCGCATAGGCTGACTGATTCAGACAGAGCGCCGGCAGGTAGTTGCCAAGATTGTCTCGCTGGCATTGCTCCGGCGCTTCCATCACCGCGTAGCTCGCTGCCTCGCCACCGAACGCTCCGCCAAGCCCCCACGGCCCCAGCCAGGTTTCCAGACCATGCTCTTTGCTGGCAGCGATGAGATCAGCGACGGTATCCGGATTCCAGCGAAGATCAGCTTCGTCCATTACATGATCGATGATCTCTGCTCCTGTTGCAGCGATCGCGGCGAGATCGACTCTGGCATGGTCGAGATAGCGATTCCCGAAGTACGAAAGCCCTAATCGTGGTGTGGTCATCGGTACTCCTCGTTGATCGATCTCAGCGAGCGAAGCACCTGTCGCTTCGTGCCGCCGGCCGCTTCGTCGTCCAGAAAGTCCGTCCAATGGTAAAAGACAAGTCCATCCACACCGGCTCGGAGTGCTGCGCGACAGGCGTTTTCCAGATCAGTC
>JBGTJM010000050.1:0-10410 GCA_041745115.1 Thermomicrobiales bacterium | reverse complement strand
GGATCAAGCACTCGCTCAAGCGTTACCATCACGCCGGACTCGCCGGCCGCAGCAGCGAACACTGCAGCTTCACCTGCGAGAAGCGCTTCCGTCCGGTCAGTTTCCGATGCCCCAGCCATCCGCACGAACGATCCGGGCCGCTCGAATCTCGCATTCAGACCCAGTCGCTGCCTGCATTGCTTCGCTAGCACCACTGCTGGTGGCATGTGGTAAGGATGTCCGAAAGGATCGATGTGATCGGCAACTTCACCGCTCAGCGGAGTTCCATCCGCGGCTTTCAACGTCTCCGGCACAATACAGATCGCCATTCCTCGCTCCTGCACTCGAGTGCCAACCAGATCGATGATTGAATCGGCATCTACCGGTGGGCGCTCGGGCAACAGGACAATGGGCTGGGCCAGTTCGCCTTCAACAGGGAACGCAAGTGAGGCCGCGGCGGCCAGCCAGCCAGCATTCCGGCCCATAACATCGATGAACTTCACAGGATAAAGATCAGGAGCAGCCAGCGAGTCCCAGGTCGCATCTCGGACGATGGAGGCAATACAACGTGCCGCAGAACCATATCCCGGGCAGTGATCGGTCATCGGAAGATCGTTGTCGACCGTTTTGGGAGCCAGTACGACCGGCAGGCTCCATCCGCGCTCGCCCGCTGCAGATCCGATCCGCATTGCGGTATCTGCCGAGTCATTGCCCCCGATCAGGATCAATGCTCCAGTATCGGCATTCCGCAGTGAATCAAGCACGATGTCGAGATCCGCGGTTTCGAGCTTCACTCTGGACGTTCCCAACGCTGCTGAAGGTGTGCTTGCCAGGGTCTTCAGTGACTCAGGCCCGAACTGGGATAAATCGACGAAATCCTCGCTCAGCAACCCTGAAGTACCGTATCGAGCGCCGAGAATCCGGTCGAAAAGACCAGATCGGCCTGCCGATTGCACAACGCCGGCAAGGGTCGCATTGGTGACAGCGGTTGCACCACCAGACTGTCCAACAACCAGGGTTCGCCGCGTCCCCATCATCGGCACACTGCCGACAATCGAGTGGAACATGGCTCTGAGAAGTGCATTTCGAAGAACGATATATCGATCAAATGACTTCGCCACTCAGGTGTGTGCGGGGACCTTCCAGTAGCCAGACGGCATATGGAGCACGTTGGGCTACCCGCGACCGCCAGTCTTCGGTCAGGTAATACACGGCTTCGACTCGTCCCGGCGGTAGTCCAAGCAATGTCGCTGCGCGCTGCTGCAGCGCATCGATTTCCTCGAGTTCGATGTCTCCGATCAGAACGAGTGGAACGGCTGTCAGCGATTCATCTCCGGGCAATGTCCCAAGCGGAAGTTCTGCGGCAATGAACGCAGAGTCCAGTCCTTCGATGCCTTCCATCGTTTCGCGTAATGCCCGCTCCTGTCCGATCGCTCGCACAATCAGCGCCGTGAGCTCCCTCCGGACCGGAAACTCCGGATCGACCGCATATCGCCGCGAGGCACCTTCTCTTGTCGAACGCAGAATCCCAATGCGTTCCAGTTTGTAACATTCATGCTGAAGACTGCTAATCGGCATCCCAAGGGCTCGTGACAGTTCAGTGAGGGAGTATCCGCGATGAGGTCGCGGAATCAAGTGTCCGAGAACAGCAGCTCGCAATTTCGAAGCGAACAGCTCGGCCAGAAAATCGCTTTCCATCAGTGCCATTCCCAGACAGCAGACCTTCCCATGCAGTCTTCGTGCAATTACGATGGAATCGTAACATGATGTCAACCAATAGGCTTGAAAAGCCTGTACGTGCGCAATCTTTGGAACTCTCCAGGTGAGCCTGAATATCGTACGCCGGGGCCTCGAGATCGTTGTTGCTACAATCGCTCAAGCGAAGGCGCGGGCAGGAGTCAGCGGTGGTCAAACGCGAAAGACCAGCAGAATACGCCATACTGGGCCTGCTCTATCTCAATCAGCATGGCGGGCATGGCTACGACCTCGCTCGGCAGTTCGGACCGGGGGAAGCTCTGGGTGAAATCCTCCACCTGGAGCCGGGGATGCTCTATCACCATCTCAAACGATTGGAACGCACCGGCTGGTTGACGTCGGACATGGCGCAAGAGGGTTCGCGTCCGCGAAAGCAGGTCTACCGAATCAGCTCGGAGGGCGAAGCCGAGCTCGAACGATGGCTGCAAGCCCCAGTCGAACATACCCGCGAAATTCGCCTCGAGTTTCTGGTGAAGCTCTATTTTGCCAGACAGCTGGATCTGGAGATTGCAGAGACCCTGCTGCAAAGCCAGCGAGCGATGCTCCAGGCTCTGCTTGCTCAACTCGACGCCCCATCCAGGACGGCTCACACGAATCTCTCAGACGGCGACCGGGCATTCCTGCACAGTGTGGCAGCGCTCCGGCGAATCCAGACTGGTGCGGCGCTTGAATGGCTGAATACGCTCGATTCACCGTGAACCGGCATTTCGAACGGCCGATTGAGCCTGATTAGGTCCCTGTGCAATAATCGCCAAAAGCGCGTTCAATCGCCAGACTGTGGCCACCGATCGCGTTCGGTTTCATGCTGAAGGTCGTCAGGTGGAAGGACACTGGTAATGCACAACACAATGCTGGAATACGCCTTCTTCGAAGGCCACATCATTCCGTTCACAGAAGCCAATATCAGCATCGGCACCCACTGCGTACAGTACGGCACTGGTGCCTTTGCCGGCATACGGGGCTATCTGGATGAATCAGGGGAAACCGTGAATATCGTCCGGCTCCCCGATCATGCAAGCCGGCTCCTCAACTCTGCGCGTCTGCTCAGAGCCGATCTGCCATACGTTCACAACGACATCTGCCGGACCATCATCGAGCTCGCCGAGCGCAATGCGCACCACGGAGACGTCTACATCCGACCCTTCATCTACAAATCCGCCGTACAGCTCGCTCCCAGGCTGAAGGGCCTCAATGACGAATTCGCGGTGTACATGCTGCCAATTGGAGATTATTTGAAACTCGATCAGGGACAGCGTGCCATCGTGTCCTCCTGGTTCCGAATCCCTGACAATGCAATCCCAAGCCGCGGAAAGCTCTCGGGAGCGTATGTCAACTCGGCCTTTGCAAAAGACGAAGCTGAGGAAAAAGGAGCCGACGAAGCGATCATGCTCAACACGGCCGGGAAGATCGCAGAAGGCAGCGCCTGCAATCTGTTCATCGTCAGAAATGGAATCCTCACAACGCCACCATTCTCCAGCGACATCCTGGAAGGAATCACCCGCCGGTCGGTGATTCAGATTGCCTCAGATTCGGGCATCGAAATCGAAGTACGAGAAATCGATCGGACTGAGCTCTATCTGGCCGAAGAGGCGTTTTTCTGCGGAACGGGGGCTCAGATCGCCTGGATCGAGTCGATCGACGGGCGTCCAGTCGGACCCGGGACTCGCGGTCCCGTTACTCAGCACCTTCAGGAAGCATTTTTCGATGCCGTGCGCGGCCGGTCGCCGAAATACAGCGAATGGCTCACCAAAGTGCGCCTCCCTGTTTCGGCAGCGGTTTCGTAGCGCGCCGCTATTGAAGAGCTGCCGAAACGAGCTGGAGGACCTCGTCCTCTGAGATTTCTCCAAGCCGCACCGCCGACACCGTCCCATCCGGCCGGATGATGACGGTCGCCGGGAATACCGTCACGCCATAGCCGGCCTCGATAACCCCTCGGGTCGGATCTTCTCCATCAGTGTCCCGGCCAATCAGATAGCGAATATCGAGTTCACTCAGCATCCCAAGAGCATTGGGTTCATAGTCGTTCTTGACTCCTACCCCGACGACAACCGCAGGCGTGTTGTCCCGTTCGAAACGGTCGCTTGCGGCCTGAAGGGCCGGCATCTCGACCCGACAAGGAGCGCACCAGGAAGCCCAGAAGTTCAGCACGATTGCCTGACCGCCAAGGTCTCTCAGTTCGATGCGGTCTCCCTGAATAAGCGACAGGGAAAAGGCAGGAGCGGGCTCATCGATGAGTTGGCCCGGTCGCATATCGCTATCAGCTGGTTTCCATTCCCGCCAACCGATGATGCTCACTACGATCACGAGCAGTATCCCAAGCAAGGCTGGGCTATAGCGCGCATACCGGCCATAGCCAATTCTGCCATCTTCATCGTCAGACGGCATACTCTCGCCGTCGGATGCAGGGAGGCTGTACCTGCCCGGGGGATCCTGATGATCCACGTTCACATCCGACTGTTCGTGGTCGCTGTTCGTCGTCACGGTAGAGTGGAGACCGCTTCCTCGATTGCGGTGATCAACTCATTTTCTCCGCCCACGGTAGCCGTGACGATGTTGCTAGCCGACGCCAAACTCACCTGCTCGTCGGTGACCGGTGCTCCGAACAGATCAGCGAGTACGACGGGATCGCTCGCCCGAGCCATTTCACGCTCACGGGATTCAGGATCGGCAAAGATAAACACGAACACCGGCACCTCGTTGACAATGAGTTGCTGGCCAACGGTATTCACGCCATCTATCCTTGCGGTATCTCGACCATAACTCGGATTCAAGTTCGCGGCGTCAAGAGCGTCGTAGACGTTTTTGAGTTCTGCTCGGCCAGCAATGCTGGGTGGAGGCGGTGCAGACGACTCGTTTCGTCCGTCAAGATAGAAATACACTGAAAATGCGATAAGAACGGCTGCCGTGGCAAACAACGCCATTGACAATGCGTTCCTGGTGCGAGAAATGTGCTTGCGTTCTGTTGAGGGCTCTGACATCCGAACTCCTGTCAACGGAATTATGCGCTATCACTCTCGAATGGACCCCGAGCTTGGCACGAGGGAGCGGCGCCGATGTCCACCGGCACATATCGGTACGCCTGACGGTCTTTATCAGAGACACTCGCTACAGTAAAAAACAGTTGCGCATGCACTGCACGCTCGCGGAATGAGTGCTAGACTACGCATAAGGATAGTTTGCACGGAGGCAAACTATCCTTAGTGGAATGTAACATTATTTCAAGGAGGGTGTTCCAATGGTTTCAGGAAAAACGGCTGCCGCATCGAGTGCTGCCGAGGAGCTTCTCGTCATCGTGCCGCGACTCAACCGATGGGCGGAAGCACATGTTTCTTCGAGTTCAAATGGGCTGAATCTGAGCTTGCGACAGCTCTCAGCACTGTCAATGATCGAAGACGAAGTCACGACTCTCGGCGATGTGGCAAAGCGACTGCATGTCACACCAGCTGTCGTCACTGGATTGATTGACCGACTGGAGCGACGCGGATACGTTCGTCGCATCAACAGCACTGACGATCGCAGACGCGTGATGCTCACTCTCACAGATAGTGGTCGAGAAGCGACCAAATCTGCCACTTCGGCACTCGCTGAAGAGTTGGAGCAGTCTCTCAGCAAACTCAGCGGCGAGGACTTGCAGAACATCAAACGTGCCCTGCAGCGTCTTGAGCCGGTAACGACCGAGTTGGAAGCTCGATAACCAGGGTGAAGCCAGCAGACAGCGAAAAGTCGTGAGGCAAACGAACGACCTATCGCTGTCCCGTTGGCTTCTATTCAGGATCGTATCGTACCTGCCCTAACTCCAAAACCAGCATTCTCGAGAAGGTTCGTGATGGCTACCGCGACCTGACCGAGGTCAGTCATTGTCTCCACAGTCGTCACCAATCGGTCTCCATCGTCTCGAACGATCCAACCTGCTTCTTGAAGCAAGGTCTGAATGCCATCGCCCTGCCTCCTGTCGTCGGGCACCAGCACGATCTCCCCATACATCAGCAGGCCACGCAGTCTGGACGCCCATCTCTCGATCATCGCCAGCACTGATGGGTGAAGTGGTTTCTGTGAGTGCGTCTCAAGGAAAGTCACGATGTCTCGGCGATCTGCTCCGAGCCGAAGCGCCCGCTGAAAGCGCGTTTCCGAAAGTCGGTACTGCACGTCAGGACGGAATGATTCGACTACGGCAATAGCAGACAACCCCCAGATGCGCAACGGGGACGGATTGAAAACTGCTATTGCGCCAGTCTCATCGATCGCGAACGGCGCATCCGCGTGAGGAGCGGGTTCACTGAGAGGTTCAGCATTTACCATGCTCGCGAGCGTCTGCATCACGTGCGTCACCATGCGACCGTCCCTGCCTTCTCCGATCTCGACCAGACCCAACCAGGCCATCGCCGACCGAATCGTTTCCGCAACGATCAACGCCGGGGCGCTCAGGCTCATTGACCGGCCGGTTGGGTCTGCACGCACCGCTGCAGCCGTCGCTACGCGGGCGTTCGGCCCGAGAATGTCTGCATCGAGCGCTGTAATCCACGCTGCAACGTCATCCAGGGCGAACCACCGATCCGTATCGAGCGTCGCCAGATGTGATAGGACTTTCCTCCGAAACTGCGGCCACAACGCATCCTCCACGGCGACTGAACCCAGCGCTAAGCCTTCGGACCAGACTGGCAGCTCGCTCCAGCGCCAGAGCAACCGGGTCTGCTGAGCTGCGAACGACCTGCTTCTCCATTCCTGCAAAGCCGGGCCCGGCTTCAGCGAAGTATCACCACCTCCATCTATCACATGCTCTTCTCGTCCCAGCGCGGCGAGAAACGAGAGGTAGCCAGTCAACGCCTCGCCATCAGTTCTCCCTTCATTCCAGAACTCTCGCTGTGCCTCCATCAGCCGATGAGGTGCGCCAGATCGAAAATCATGGACTGGTTCGTCGACATTGCTGTGGAGCTCACGCACCAGCGTGATCAGATCCCAGCTCACGGCAAACGGGTACGCTGAATTACGCGAAACGATCTCAGAATCCAGTATCGCGTCAGGTGGCTCGATAAACGCGGAGTTAGTGATAGCGGGCTGGGTCAGCTCGCTCGGTATGAACAGCTGGCGAAGCCCAGCGGCGCTGTAGGAATGCCAGACCAGCAGCCGCTCCTCCAGATCCTTCAACGCACTCCTTCGTCGTTGCGCAGAAATATCGCGGCTGCTCTCCAGCTTCAGCTCCGTCAGCATTTCGTCGAGTCCTGTTTTCCGCTCTGGCAAACGACTTTCCATCCAATCCCAGATTCGACGGGCATCGCCCCGCAGCCCTCCAATCGCGGCCGCCCGGCTCGCTGATTGAAAAACCGCTGTCAGAATCAACTGACTAAGTTCCGCCCGTGTATGCGGCCCTGTCACAATTCCAGGCAACCATGCTTCGGCGGCTCGCTCAACATCGACATCATCGATGAGCGAAATCAGAGCGCTAAGAGGAGTGCGGCTGATGTCTCCCGCGTCGATTTCATCCTGAACACGGCGAAACACGCTCGAAAGCTCTCGTGGGATGAAGAGCCTGGGAAGCTCACCGACTGGCAGTTCGGCATCATCCCCCACCCTGCCAAGAACGCCCTTTCGATACAGGTCACCGGCAATGTCGGAGATGCGTTCCGTTTCTCGTTCCGTCAGTTTCGCGATTTCCGGGATGGTTGCGGCCGGTTCCAGCGCTCGATCGTCGAGAGATAGGGTCTGCACGATCAATCGCTCATCCGCGCTCATCATCTCCCAGAAATCGCGGACCGTTCGCGGATCACGCATTTCGCGGTAGAGCTGCCCGGCGATCGTGGGCCGATCTCGTCCTGTTACGGGAATTTGCCAGAGCTCGGAAATTCGCAGGAGCTCTGACTCTGAACGTGCATTCAGTCTGCCAGCCAGATTGCGACCATGAAGCATTTCGTCACCCGCTTGCAACGCACACTATCACTTACCGGCGAACACATTTCTCACGCTGGCTATCAACGGATGCCCAACGGCCTGGGTGGCAGCCGTTCTGCGATAGACTGTCCAAAATCACCCATTTGGTAGTTACGAACAATCGAAACACTATGCCCCGAAACTTGGCCAGAACCACAAAACCCATCGCGGCATTTGATGCCATTATCGTCGGTGGAGGCGTTGCAGGATGCTCGATCGCCTACCAGCTCAGTCGCTCTGGCAAGCACGTGTTGCTTCTCGAGCAACGGGACATCTGTTCGGGAGCATCGGGGCGAAACGGAGGCATGGTTGGCGAAGGGTCTGCCTTGCATGCGTCGGCAGGCGACTCAGTCTATGCAATCACCTCTGAGAATCTTCGGCTGCTTTCAGAACTGCCCGCCGAGCTTGATGTCGATTTTCAGTTGCAGCGACCGGGCACCCTCGACATCGCGACCGCGCCTGCCCAATGGGCGCACCTTCAAATGGCCACCGACTCCCAGCAGTCGGCCGGGTTGAACGTCGAACTGCTCGATGCTCACGAGACTCGAAAGCTGCAGCCATCGCTTACTCCAGATATTCTGGGGTCCAAGTTTGCCGTCGGGCATGGACACATCTGGCCGTTTTCGCTGGTCCATGGATTCGCGGCCGCCGCATCACGTGCCGGCGCACGCATTCTGACTCGCACTCCGGTCACTCGGCTCCTGCGAAAAAGCGGCAGAGTCATCGGGGTCGAAACCACGAATGGCTCGTTCCACGCGGAGAACGTGATCATGGCGACCAACGCCTACACCCCTCTGCTCCTTCCAGAGCTCCCCGACAGAGCGATCGTCCCAGCTCGCGGCCAGATCCTGGTAACGCAACCCTTGCCTCCAATGCTCAATCATCCATTCGGTACGAACTTTGACAAGGAATATGGTCGCCAGGTTCCCGACGGACCAATAGTGTGCGGTGGCTTCCGCAGGCTCGATGACAACGAGGGTTTGGGCCACTACGAGGAGCGGACAACGCTGCCGGTGCTTTCAGGAATAGCAAAATGCCTCACCGAGCTGTACCCACTACTCGGCAACGCGCAGGTAGTGCGATGCTGGTCCGGCATCATGGGGTTCACAGCCGACGGAGTTCCGCTCATCGGCAGGCCCCGCGACCATGATGGGCTTTACGTTGCTGCTGGATTCAACGGTGGAGGATTTTCCTGGGGTCCAGTAGTCGGGAAGATTGTCGCCGCCGAAATCACCGGCATGTCGCATGGATTTGACCTTTCACCATTCGATCCAGACCGGTTCGCCGGCGGCGCGTCGTCGTGGACGAATCCGTTCACCGCCGGGGAACGCCCCTCCGACTCCTAGACAGTCGCAGCAACCATGGCCCAGTTTCAGTTTGCAGCACGCCGAATCAATCATCTCGTATTCGACAAGTCGATAGAGGCTTGGACATCATGCCAGCAGTGGGATGCCCTGATACCCGCCCAAATCAGTGATCCGATTGAACACTGCGTCGTAATAGAGGCCTGCAATTGCATTCAGTTCGTCAACTGGCAAAGCTGGCGAACGCGACCCATTGAGCAATTCGGTATCGCTTCGGCCCACGCGTCCGATCGGCGAGGTCCCGCGCTGGAGGTCATCGATCATTTCCGCCCGTTGCCAAGCGGCGGGTTCCCAGGATCGTGACGAAGCCAATGGCAATCATCAGCATCGTAATAGCATTTGCTGTGTCGTAGTCAGCCCGCTGCATGGCGTCGTAGACCGCTAGCGGCAGGGTTTGGGTACGCCCCGGAATACTTCCCGCCACGGCCAGCGTGGCGCCGAACTCACCGAGCGCTCGTACGGAACCAAGCGCCAGTCCGACAAAGATCCCCCGACGAGCCAGGGGCAGTGTCATTGTCAGAATAACGCGTGCCCGGCCAGCGCCATCAATACTGGCAGCCTGCTCGATGTCCCGGTCAACGCTTTCAAGGCCGATGCGCGACGCCTGCAGCATCAGCGGCATCCCAACCACGACTGCCGCAATTGCCGCTGCCTGCCATGTGAACAGAACGTTGACACCCAGCCATTCAAAAACTGGCCCGCCGCGGCCAAGAAAACGAAGCAGCCCATAGCCGACCACACTTGGAGGCAGAACAAGCGGCAGCATCGCGACGGTTTCCAGGACACTCTTGCCCCAGAACGAAACCCTTGCGAACAGCAGAGCGAGCAGCAATCCCAGGACAAAAATGGCTGGGACGGCAACCAGGAGCACCAGCAGGGAAAGTCTGGCGGCCTCCCACATCATGCGTCCTAAGCTGTGGGCGTTGTCGCAGGCAGTCCGTCACCTGGCAGCACGAATCCAAAACGGTCCATGATCGCTCGCCCCTCTTCACTACTCAGGAACTCGATGAATACCCTGGCCTCGTCCTCGTACTCCGTTCCGACGATAATTGCGAGGGACTGATCGATCGGCGTGTGCAGCTCTTCAGGAATGAGGAACCAGTCACCATCAGTCTGGATTGCCAGAGAAAGCGCCACAATCGCCACATCCACGTTGCCGGTCGTACCGTACCGCAATGTATCGCTGACATTCTCGCCCAGGATCAACCTGTTCTGAACGTCCTCCCAGATGCCAATTGACTTGAGCGCTTCCCTGGCTGCGAATCCATATGGAGCGTGATCCGGATTTGCAATGGCGATCCGCTCGACTGATGCATCTGCAATGTCGGCCAACTCGTCGAATCGTAAGGGACTGTCAGCCCGAGACCAGACCACAATCCGGCCACGA
>JBGTJM010000049.1:0-4087 GCA_041745115.1 Thermomicrobiales bacterium | reverse complement strand
GGATTGGCGATCCGCAGCCTCGCTAGTCCTCCGATTCGAGTGGCTTGGTCGGGTAGATATGGCGCACCAGATCGTCAGGATTCTGGAAGTCCATGGTCGAACGATCTACTGCGTCCTTGATTGCGGTCACGACGTCGCCATCCTGGTAAAAAGCTCGGCGCAACGCAGACTCGAGCTGCCAGACGCCCGATGGCCAGACGTTCGATCCTGGCAGTGGCCGGGCATGGGCGATATTGTCGAGAAAGACAAGAGAGCTTACCGGCTGCTGGGCGTATCCAATTGCTGATCCGAGCGCCGAACCTTTCAGGAATGCGTCAGATGCTGCAACTGATCTCAGCGACGGTACGAGTCGCCCGGACTCGGACAGGATGGTTTGACCCTGTCGGCCGATGACGAACTCGATGAACTTCCAGGCAAGCTCCTTGTTCGGAGATCCCTTCCACATGCCCAGTCCGTCGCTATGCAGCACGTTCGCTGGTGTCTTGCCAATTGGGAGTGGTGCAACATCGAACGAAAGCTCTGGCTCCTCTCGCAAAAACGGCACAACCCGGCGGCTCTGGACCAGCATTGCGGCTCGGCCAGAACGGAACCGATGCGTATCATCGAGCGCCATCTGCTCCCATCGCGGCGGCACAACTCCCAGGCCACGTGGACCAAGCGAGTTCATCCATTTAAGGCCCTCTCTCGCCTGTGGCGTATCGAGCATCAGTTTTGACGGACGCTTGTGATGATCGAAGAGCTCACCACCTGCGCCCCAGATCGCCGCGGCAAACCGGTGAAGCGAGGGATCGAGAGCGACGCCATAGACATCCACTCGACCATCACCGTCGGCATCGCTCGTCAGTCGCGTTGCAGTACGCTGAAAATCAAGCCATGTCCAGCCATCGGCTGGCCTGCTGATGTTGTTTTTGTCAAACAGTTCAGTGTTGTAGTAGACCACCAGGCTGGAGATGTTTTGCGGAAGCGCCCCAAGCTGGCTGTCCAGATAGTCTTCACTTCGGAACGCCTCGAGCACCTCCGGAAAGAACTCTTCGTCGTGCAATTCGGTACTACCCGAAACATATCCGTCCAGCGGTTCCAGCACGCCCCTGCTGGCGTACAGATCGACCTCTCGGTAGTTGAGAAAGAAGACATCCGGAGGATTTGGGCGCGTGAAGGAGGAAAAGAGCCAGTCTGGATACGCGCTGGCTGGCATCTGCTGACCATTTGGTGAAACATTGGCCGAGGTAATCGCGACCTGCTCGACACTTATTCCCGGATTCTGATCCTTAAACGCTCGTACCAGCTTCTGATACACCGCGAGTTCTGCGCTGTCAGCAAAATAGGCAAACTTGATGCTGGATTCACGCGACGCGTACGCCGGAGAAATGAGCGTTGCAGCTCCAGCTGCAGGTACCCCCGTGAGCAGGGTTCTGCGCTTGAACGTAGACGTCCGGTGGTCAGCCATTTGGGAATCTCCTCGCTTGGACGGCGTACGGATTCGATACTGGATGAATTGCCAAACGAATCACAAAGCCGGTGATAGATCGTATTCCGGTCGAAACCGTGGCATATTCCATCCTAACCTGTTCGGGTTGTCGGCACAATTACAGGATCGAGAATCGTTGCAATTGCTACGCCTAGTCAGTTACGCATCGATCTTTACCGTTCCTCTGGAGCGGACTGGGCTGCGCAGCGAGAGGCAATCGGCGTAGAAGCGGGAGAACCTTTCCAAATGGGACGAAGGAATCCTCAGACGGGCTCGATGCTGACCAGATTTGCGTTGGTTGTTGTGCTTCTCACTGGGGCTGGGTGGGTCACTTTGCTTTCCGGCGTGATCGCACAGGATTCCCAATCGTTTCGTTTCGCATTCTGGGGAGATCCTGCTGAGCTCGCCGCCTATGAGGCGATTATTGCCGGATTCGAAGCACAGAACCCTGCCGTCAATGTCCAGGCCGACTACACGCCCGGGCAAGGCGACTACTATCGCAAGATCGCGACCGACTTTGCGGCCGGTGCACCCCCCGCGGTGTTTCTAACGAACTACCGAAACTTCGGGCAATACGCCGCAAGTTCGGTGCTCGAGCCGGTTCAGCCCTATCTCGAAGAAAGTGATGTCTTTTCGCTTGACGACTTCTATCAAATTCCGATGGATTCGTTTCGCTATCGGGGCGGTGAGATCGTATGTATGCCGCAAAACATTTCCAGCCTGGTCATCTACTACAACGTCGATCTTTTCGAGGCCAACAGCATCCCATTGCCAATTGCTGGCTGGACGTGGGATGAGTTCATCTCTGCAGCATCGAGACTGACTCAAGACATCGACGGCGACGGTGTGACTGATCAGTTTGGCGTCGTCGTCGATCCCAGCATGTACCGAATGGTTTCATTCATCTGGAGCGCAGGCGGCGAGATCGTCGACGATCTGGAGAATCCGACGACGCTGTCTCTCGATTCACCGGAAACGCGCGAAGGCATCGAACGATTCATCAGTCTTGGAGCTAGTGGGCACAACGTCGTTCCGCCGGAAGCTGAGGTCGCGGCTGAAGATGACATCGCCCGCTTCATGCGAGGTGGTGCCGGCATGTTTTTGCAAAGCCGGCGACCCGTCCCGACACTGCGGGAAATTGAAGGTTTCCATTGGGATGTTGCGCCATTGCCAGTGATCGGCGAGCCGGCCACAGTCTTGCACAGTGATGCGTTCTGCATCGCGGCTTCCGCTGATTCGAAAGATGCTGTCTGGGCGTTTGTGGAGTATGCGGCGAGCAGAGAAGGCCAGATGATCCTTGCCGAAACCGGCCGAACCGTTCCTTCGATGATTGCGGTCGCAGAGTCTGACGTCTTTCTCAAGGGTCTGCCGGCGTCAGAAACTGGCGGAACGGAAATGCTCGAGGTCAAGTCCCCCGCGAGCAGCCAGGTCTACCTGGACAACATCCCAATCATGCAGCGACTCCCGACCATTTCCACATGGCCCGAAGTCGAGGACGCCTTCGACGCCGAGTTCGACAGAGCGCTTTACGTTGAGATTGACATCGATGCCGCTATCGCTGCCGCTACCGAAAACGCTCAGGCGGCCTTTGATAGAGCGGCTGCTGACGACGGGGTTTAGCGGCCAAGCACGCTCTGGCCTCGACTATCCTGAAGAAAGTAACGCTGGGCAAAGACAAAGAGCAGGAGGACGGGGGCGATCATCAGAATCGCTCCCGTCATGATGAGTGGCCAGTTCGTCGATTCGAGCTGGTACAGCATGCGAAGACCCTGTGATGCGACCATCTTGTCAGTTGTCCTGATATAGAGCAACGGCTCGATGAAGCTGTTCCAGTAGTGCACCGACGCCAGGACAGCAACGGACACAATGGCCGGTCTTCCGAGCGGCATGGCCACACCGAGCCACATGCGAATCGGACCGGCTCCATCCAGCCTCGCCGCATCGTAAACCTCGCGCGGCACGCGCAGGAACGCCCACACAAAGAGCAGTACATAGAGGGGGGAGGTGCCCATTAAGGCAGGCACAATCAAAACGAGCCGTCGATTGATGAGCCCGACCTCCTTGTAGAGAATGAAGCGCGGCAGCCAGATTGCCGTGATTGGAATAAGCATGCACATGACTGAGAATGCCAGAACACGTCTTCGCCAGATACGACTGATTTGAGATATGGCGAAACCAGTCATAGATGCCACGATGACGGTCAAAGGGACTGCCAGAAGGACGATAAAGAGCGAATTCACCGCGAAACGCAGCACCGGCAGGAGCTCGAAGACCGATCGGTAGTTCTGCCAGGCCAGGGGATCCGGAATCCATTCGAGTTCTCTGGGCCAGGGGACGCCCGTTTGCCGCAGGGATGCAGAAACCGCCCAGATCAGCGGGAGGAGAAAGACTGCCACAACGGCCAGCGTGAGGATCCGGTTTGCAGCACCCGTCAGATCCAGGCGGAGAGATTCTGGGCTAGTCAGCTTCATCGACATCCCGAAAGCCAAATCCCCAGCGAGTTGCCACAACGTATTGCAACACCACGATGAGAGCGGTCACCGCGAACATTGCCGTCGTCAAGGCTGCCGCGTACCCAAATCTCAGATAGTTGAACGCGGTGTTGTAAATGTGCATTGG
>JBGTJM010000048.1:0-4898 GCA_041745115.1 Thermomicrobiales bacterium | reverse complement strand
CCGATCAGTAGGATCAGGGCAGTGAGATAGAAGAAAAACATCAGGACTATCACGCTGCCCAGCACTCCGTAGGCGCTGCCGGGATCCGAAAATCGCAGATAGATGCCAAATCCCAAACTCGCGATGATCCAGAGCACTGTCGCCAGCACCGCCCCCTTGATCACAGCCTTCATCTCGATTTCGGCATTGGGGCCAATTCGGTAGAGCACCGCTAGCATAGCGACAATCGCCACCAGTGCGAACGGTACGCGACCCACCCCCCAAACGACATCGAACGCGGTACCGGCGCCGATTCGATCAGCCAGCCAGCCTCCTATCCGCTGTCCGTAAACCAGCAGCAGAAATGCGCCATTCAGAATCGCCACCAGCAGCAGCGTCAGGCCGATGGCCACCAACCGCTTGCGCACATATGGCCGACCCTCTTCGATATCGTAGGCACGATTGAAGGCTTTCATCAACGCGGCCAGTCCGTTCGATCCCGACCAGAGCGCGATCGTCGCGGCCACGAGCACACCAACCGACGCGGCCCCGCCCCCAACCTCGGCAACAGCGCCATCGATGACCCGGTTGATGACGCTCGCAGCATCGGCCGGAGCGCGTTCATTCACCTGCTCCCGCAGCTGTCCGACAACATTGACATCGGCGAATCGATCAAGCCAGGCCCCCGAGAGCACCACCAGCACCATCAGCGGTGGTAGCGCAAAGACCCAGTAATAAGCGATCTCCGCGGCGAGCCCGGGCACATCGTCGGCGGTGCTCTTCTTCACCAGTGCTTTGGCTCTCACCCCAATCGGATGTTGCTCGGCACGATGTTGCAGACTTTGTACGGTGTCAGCCACGAAATTTCCTTCCTCCACATACAAACCCATAGCGACGAGCGCAATCTACGTTGAATCAGGCAACGGACGCTGCGCCACGTGGTTATGCAGAATGACTGGGCAAGAAGCGTGCCAGGCCCTTCATGATTGAAAGTGTCCGCTGTGCCAACCGTCGAAAACTCAGGTGTTTCCGGTCACCGGAAATGGCACTCGCTACAGCCAGCCTTCGCGATGAGCGATCGAAACGGCCTCGGTCCGGGAATGCACGTCGAGCTTTGCCAGGATATTGGCGACGTGGGTCCGCACGGTGCCAGAACTGATAAACAGCGCTTCCGCGATCTGCGGGTTTGAGGCGCCCGTCGCAACCAGTTTCAGGACCTCGAATTCACGCTCGGTAAGCGGGTGCCGGGCCATGGGAGCCTCTGTGAGCTCGATGGCAATCAGCGCGTTTTCGGCCAGGTCGAGCGCATCGGCCATTTGCAGCCCGCCACCGTCGGCGAAAGCCGAAGCGAATTCGTTCGGCCGTAGCTTCGACTTCGCAAGTCGCTCGGCTTCGTCATATGCCCCTCTCGCCGGAAGCGTGAACGTGCCCTGTTCGGAGGCGAGCAGGGCCCGCGCGGCGCCGAAAAGCCGCACCGCTGTAGCATGATCACCGGCGTTCGCGAGCAGGGTCGCCGAGTCGGCCATTCCTCCGGCGATAACCTCCCGGCTGCCCCGCTCACGCATCCTCGCCAGATTGTCCAGTCCGGCGTCGCGGGCCAGCGGAAGATTGCCCGCCCGGATAGCCGCAAGGACCACATACCGAAGCGGGTCGATCGAATCGAGCCGCCCCTGTACCTCATCGTACGTCGATACAGCTTGCTGGCAGTAGTCGATCGCCGCGGTATTGTCTCCATCGGCATACGCGATTACGCCAAGGTGAAACAACGCGTGCGCGGTCCAGACGGGATCACCGGTGGCCCGCAGGTGGCTCAGGTTCTGCTCGAACACCGGTTTCGCGGCCTCATACTTGCCCTGGCTGACTAGAAATCCGGCTTTCAGGCTGCGAACGATCGCCGAACCCCGCGCATTTCCACTCTCGTCCCACCACCGCAGGCTTTCGTCGTAGAGCTTTTGCGCCTCCGAGAACTGCCCCCGCAGCTGGCAGAACATCGCGAGCCCCTTGGTGGTCCAGGCCATCAACTCGGTTGGGGCGTCTGCCGGGGCTCGTTCGACGGCCTTTCGCATCCAGCGAATGCCGTCGTCGATGCGACCCCGGTAATACCAGGAGTCGTACATCGAACCAGCGAGCCGGAGCAGTTTCAAGGTGTCCGCCTGATCGTCGAACCAGGTCAGCGCTGCCCGGATGTTTTCCTGTTCGATTTCCAGTGGTTTCACCAGTGAGGTATCGCTCGCAGTAAATGGACGGGGAGCAATCGATTCTGCAAATCTCAGAAAGTAGTTCGCGTGCCATTCACGCGTGGTGAATCCATCGGGGCCCTGATCGAGCTGTTCCATCGCGAACTCGCGAATCGTTTCCAGCATCCGAAATCGAGCGTCACCGCCCGGCAAATGCTCGACAACAACCAGGTTTGCTTCGACCAGCACCGAGATTGTCACGATGGCATCGGCCGCGCTGAACCCGTTGGTAATTGCCAGATCCTCGATGGGTTCGAGTGAGCACCCACCAGGAAACACCGAAAAACAGCAGAACAGAGACTTTTCCAGGGGCTGTAGCAGCTCAAAACTCCAGCGAATCGTGTCCCGGATTGTCTGGTGCCGCTGGGGCTGGTCACGGGCGCCGCGGACTAGCAAGTCCATGGATCGATCGAGTCGTTCGAGGAGCACCTTCGGCGGCATCGCTCGTGTGCGTGCAGCCGCAAGCTCGATAGCCAGCGGCAAGCCATCCAGCCGCTGACAAATTCGCCCAATCGTCTTGAGTCCCTCTGCTGACGAATCGAGCTCTGGCCGAACGGCCAGTGCACGCTGCAAAAACAGACGTATGGCTGGATTCTCGCGAAGCTCGCGATCTGCTCCACTCGATTCTGATGGCAACGCAAGCGGTGGCACGGCGAATTCCTGTTCGCCGCTTATCCGCAACGCCACCCGGCTGGTCGCCAGTATGGTGAGATGCCTGCACCTGGCGAGCAGACCAGCGACGTCCTTCACCGACTCCAGAAGATGCTCCAGGTTGTCGAGCACCAGCAACATGTGGCGGGTTCCGATCAGATTCGCAAGTTTGTAGAGATCGAATCCATCGTCGCCTTCGCGGACGCCGACTGCTCTGGCGATCGCAGGAATCACTCGCTCCGGCGTGCCAATCGGCGCCAGATCGACGAATGCCACGCCATCAGGGAAACGATCACACAGCGAGCTGGCGGCTTCCGTGGCGAGCCGCGTTTTGCCAACTCCGCCAGGCCCGGTGAGGGTCAAAATCCGGTGGCCTCCGTTGGTCAGCAGCTGCTGCACTGCCCGACACTCGGCTTCTCTCCCGATCAGCGGCGTCAGCGGAATTGGGAGGTGAGCAGGGCGAGGCGAAGGAACTTCGCTGAATTCGTCTGGAAGCGACTGGGAGGCGGCGGACATCGATATCTCGTGCACCCGTTACGCACGCAACGGCGCATCTCCTGATCGAATGATGGTGTCCAGCAGCAGGCATGTCAATGCATGTCAGCAGACACTGGTCCGGACCAGCCGCAGTCACAGCCACTTGGCAGTTCACCTACAATCGTCAGACGGCTTTCAGGCTCGTTGTCGGAGTTGTTCTACCCGTGTCACGGCTTTCGATCACCAATCTCATATCTGGCGATGGGCAGCTGGTCGATCTCCTGATCGAAGGTGGTCGGATTGCCAGCATGGGCCCCGCGCCGCAATCTGAATCGCCGGCCAGCGAGACCATCAATGGTGGCGGTCGGCTCGTGATGCCCGCTCTTGTCGACGCCCATGCCCATATGGACAAATCGCTGCTCGGCCGGGACTGGTTTCTCAACGAGGTCGGTCCGACCCTGCAGGAGATGGTCGATACCGAACGGCGCTATCGGGTCGAGCAGAACATCGACTTTCGCGAGCAGACTGGCCGGGTTGGCCGCAGAATGATCGCCTCTGGCACCACCCACACAAGATCGTTCGTCGACATCGATACCGATATCGGCCTTAGCGCCTTCGAGGGGCTTGTGCAGACCCGTGAGGACCTGAAAGCCGGACTCTCGATTCAGATCGTCGCCTTTCCGCAAAGCGGCATGCTGATCCGGC
Organism: Thermomicrobiales bacterium; assembly: GCA_041745115.1. GTDB lineage: Bacteria > Chloroflexota > Chloroflexia > Thermomicrobiales > UBA6265 > JAHBVL01. Next base: position 849 of record JBGTJM010000048.1, on the reverse strand, counting down.
CGGGCACGGTGGAGCTGATGGAAGCGGCCCTGCAAAACGGAGCAGACGTTGTCGGCGGGCTCGATCCCTCGTCGATGGACCGTGATCCGAAAGGGCACCTGGACACGATCTTTGCGCTGGCCGAGCGGCACGGCAAAGACATCGACATCCACCTCCACGAACCGGGTGAGCTTGGCGCGTTTTCGATCGAGCTGATCGCCGAGCGAACCAGGGTGCTCGGCTTCCAGGGCCGGGTCGTGATCAGCCACGCGTTCAATCTTGGCGGTGTCAGCGAGGCCTACCTCGAACAGCTCATCGAGCTGCTACTGACAAACGACATCGCGATCATGAGTCATGGTCCGAGCGGCGGCCGCCCTGCCCCACCCGTCAAGCGGCTCCACGAGGCGGGGGTCCGGCTCTGCGCCGGAAACGATGGCATCCGGGATACCTGGGGACCGCTGAACATGCCCGACATCCTCCTGCGCGCATTTCTGATCGCCTACCGCAACAATTTCCGGCGCGACGAAGACATTCGCATCGCGCTCGATATGTGCACGTATGGGGGAGCGAACGTCATTGGTCTTCAGGAGTACGGGATGTCGGCTGGGGATGCCGCAGATCTGATAGTCGTCGATGCCCAAAATCCGATCGAGGCATTGATCGAACGACCAGCCAGGTGGCTGGTGGTGAATGCGGGACAGATCGTCGCACGCGACGGCGGCTGTCTCTTATAGAAAGGAAGCCCGAATGTTTGTCTATGTTGGAGCCTATACCGAGTCGCCCATGGGCACCGCGAAGGGAATAGAGATTTTCCGCTTCAATCCGGACGATGGATCGCTCACGGCAACAGCGTCGGTTCCAGGCATCTCA
>JBGTJM010000047.1:0-4073 GCA_041745115.1 Thermomicrobiales bacterium | reverse complement strand
GATGTCTACGGCTATCCCATCTCAGAACCATTCGCGTCTGACGACGGCTACTACAGCCAGGCCTTCCAGAATGGGGTTTTTCAGTTCGTGCTGGAAATGGTCTGGACCGATTTGCCGTCTGTGAGACTGATGCCGATTGGATACGATCTTCTCGACTCACGTGTCGACACATTTCGGGATGACGGCCGTCGGGGATTCGGCGGTGGAGACCGTCGATCGTCCTCATGGAAAGCGGTAAGTCCTGACGGCGTCACCGCACTCAACGCGGTCAGCACCGGTGGAATGTGGTCAGAGGTCACCGGTCATACGGTCACCGGGCCGATGTACGACTGGTACCAGAGCCACGAGGGTATCTACTACCTGGGGCAGCCGATTAGCCAGCCGCTTCGCGAACGCGGCCTAACCGTTCAGTATTTTGAAGGAGCCGTCCTCACGATGGATCAGCGAGGACGTGTGCGGCTCGCTCCGGTTGCCGAGGAGATGGCCGGCAAGCTCGGTATCGACACCACCGCCGTCGAAGGCACAGGGATTCCGATCTACAACGAATCGATGTTCTATCCGTGGAGCAATCCGAATCCCATCGGTGACCTCTTCGCCGCCGGCAAGAAGCGCATCGAGATCAGCATTAGCGAACAGCGCCTCTATGCCTATCAGGGCTCGACCCTGATCACCAGCACACTGGTGAGCACAGGACTGTCGCCAAATGACACCGAGCGAGGCTGGTTCCATGTCCGATACAAACTCGAAAAGCAGGACATGGCGGGAACAGTCAATTCTTCGGGTGAGGTAGTCGCGATGGGGGAGGAAGCGGCAAACGCCGCTAGCGCGGGAGAATTACCTGGCCAGGAAGCCTACAGCGTCAAAGATGTTCCTCACGTGATGTACTTCAATCAGCAAGCGGAAGCGTTGCACGGAGCGTACTGGCACAGCAACTTCGGGAACAGGATGAGCCATGGCTGCGTCAATCTGCCACTCGATATGGCTCAGTTCCTGTACGCCTGGGCTCCCCTCGGCACGGTCGTCTGGGTCTACGATTGATCTGACCGAATACTGAATCGATTCCGGGCCGTTCCAGTTGGAGCGGCCCGTTTGCATGGCCCCCACCTGAGGGTTTTGATCCGACGGCGTTTGTATCAGCCGGAAGCCGGTGCTACCATCATTCGATTACCTTTGGAGTCGCCTGACTCCATCGGCCGATGCGTACCCGCAGTGGAGTCATAACTGGCAACCCTTTGAGCTCTGGCACCCCATATCCACCACCGACGCACCAGACGATCACTTTGGCGCTTGCCAACCAAAAGGGTGGTGTCGGCAAAACCACAACAGCCGTAAATCTCAGCGCCACGCTCGCCCGCCTTGGGATGCGTATCCTCCTGATTGACATGGATCCGCAGGGCAACGCGACGTCATCGCTCGGCGTCGACAAGCGGACCCTCGAACAATCCGTGTATGACCTCCTGTTGAACGAAGGCGACGCAGCCTCTCTGGTCATCCCCGAAGTGAGGAAGAATCTGGACCTGATCCCGGCCAATTCGTCACTTGCAGGAGCCGAAGTCGAGCTCGTTGATCTGGACGAACGCTCGTATCGATTGCGTGATGCCCTTGATGAGATCAGCCAGGGCTACGACCTGATCATCATCGACTGCCCACCTTCGCTGAGCCTCCTGACGATAAACGCACTTTGTAGTGCGGACGGTGTTATCGTCCCCATCCAGTGCGAGTATCTGGCTTTGGAAGGACTTGGTCAGCTGATCTCCACGATCGATCTGGTCAAGAAATCCCTGAATCCCGAGCTCGATGTAACCGGCGTGCTCATGACGATGTACGATGCCAGAACGCGGTTGTCCGCCCACGTTGTCGAAGAAGTCCGGCGCTTCTTCCCGCAGCGAATATTCCGCACCATCGTTCCCCGGTCAGTTCGCCTCGCCGAAGCGCCCAGCTACGGTCAGGCCATCGGCGAATACGATCCCGGCTCCCGCGGTGCGGCCGCCTATGAGGCCTTTGCAGACGAATTGCTGCAAAGACTCAGCATCTTCCCTCCTTTGGATATCAGTCCCGCTGCGATGGCTGACGAGAACATCATCCCCGCTCATTGAGGCCTCGACAGCCTCGCATCTTGAAAGGATCCCAATCGCATGAGCATCACCGAAGAAACGACGAAAACGGCTAAGACGCAATCGTGGCTCGGCTCGAATGGGTCTGACCTTGACGACCAGATTGAGCCAGGTCGGGCAGAAGCCGGTTTCGGCGTAGCCAAATTCGTCGGTACAGGATTGACGTTCGATGACGTGCTGCTCTTGCCTGCAGAATCGAATGTCATCCCGGCCGATGTCAGCACGGCGACCCGCATCGCTCCCGGGCTCACCTTGAACATCCCGATACTCTCGGCAGCCATGGACACCGTCACTGAAGCCCGATTGGCGATTGCTCTGGCTCGCGAAGGCGGTCTCGGCGTTATCCACCGCAATCTGTCGATAGCCGACCAGGTCTCCGAAGTCGACAAAGTGAAACGATCCGAGTCAGGCATGATCGTCGAGCCTGTCACGCTGGCCCCCGATGCGCTGGTAAGCGACGCTCTGGCAGTCATGGAACGCTATCACATCTCCGGCGTGCCAATCACTGAAGACGACGGCAGGCTCGTGGGCATACTCACGAACCGCGACCTCCGGTTTGTCGAGGACGTCGATCAACCAGTCTCGAATCTCATGACCAGTGAAGGATTGATCACTGCCCCCATCGGCACAACACTTGACGAAGCCAGCAACATCCTGCACCGCCGCAAAGTCGAAAAGCTTCCGGTCGTGGACGAGCACGGGATTCTGACCGGTCTGATCACCGTGAAAGACATCCAGAAGAAGATCCAGTTCCCGAATGCCACGAAAGATTCGCAGGGTCGTCTCCAGGTCGGCGCTGCAGTCGGAGTCGGCGCAGACTCCATGGAGCGCGCAGCAGCACTGATCGAGGACGGAGTCGACCTGATCGTCGTCGACACCGCTCATGGTCACTCCCGCGGAGTGCTCGAAACGGTGACCGCCATCAAGCGCCGCCACAATGTGGCGGTGGTAGGCGGCAATGTCGCAACCGGATCAGCAGTCGAGGCTCTGATCGCTGCCGGGGTAGACGCGGTCAAGGTCGGGGTAGGGCCTGGCTCGATTTGTACCACCCGCGTCGTAGCTGGCACTGGCGTGCCCCAGATTACCGCGATCTACGACTGCGCATTGGCAGCATCCCGGCACGGCATTCCGGTCATCGGAGACGGTGGCATTCAGTACTCGGGAGATATCGCAAAGGCAATCGGCGCCGGAGCAGACGCGGTCATGCTCGGGAGCCTGATCGCCGGCGTCGAAGAAAGTCCGGGCGAGGTTGTTCTCTATCAAGGAGAGCGCTTCAAGGAGTACCGAGGCATGGGATCGATCGGCGCGATGCGGGCCCGCTCATTCTCAAAGGACCGGTACTTTCAGGAAGGAGCTTCTTCGCACAAGCTCGTGCCTGAAGGAATCGAAGGTCGAGTTGCTTACAAGGGTTCGCTTTCCAACCTAGTGTTTCAGTTGATTGGGGGATTGCGAGCAGCCATGGGCTATTGCGGAACTGCTGACATATCGGCACTCAAGCGCGATGCTCAGTTTATTCGGATCACATCGGCCGGACTTCGCGAAAGCCATCCTCACGACATTATCGTCACCAAGGAAGCGCCAAACTACCGGGTGTCGAACTGAGAAAAACGAAAAGGCCACCAGTATCTGGCGCTATTGAAGACCCGCAGGGTCGGGTTCCTCTGATCTCTCGGGTTATCGTGCTGGCAGGCGTAGCGATCTCGCTTTTCGTGGCCATCATCGCGTCATTCGTCGATGAAACCTGGACTATTCCTATTCTGGTCACCGGCATCTGCATCGGCGCGGTTCTGGCCATCGTCGCAGCCTTCCCTCGTCAGGTCTAGCCACTTGCCGGTCGGATCCTGCATTCCTTGTTCCCACTTCCTTTGCACACAACGCCTTGAAGATCTCCAGCGAAGGAAGTCAGAAGTCCTCGGGATGAGATGTGCTGGTCACCTGCTCCAGACTGCTCACCCCGTC
>JBGTJM010000046.1:0-21537 GCA_041745115.1 Thermomicrobiales bacterium | reverse complement strand
AAGGGAGACGATGATGTCAGGTACTGAACGAGATCGAGCAATCGATCTGGCGATCGGCCAGATCGAGCGGCAGTTTGGCAAGGGCTCGATCATGAAGCTGGGCGAGTCGCATTCGCGGACGGTTGAGTCCATTCCGACTGGCAGCATTGCGCTCGATCTGGCGCTTGGCATTGGCGGGATTCCGAGGGGCCGGATTACTGAGATTTACGGTCCAGAGTCCTCCGGAAAGACGACTCTGGCGCTGCACGTGATTGCAGAAGCGCAGAATCTGGGTGGAATCGCGGCATACATCGATGCTGAGCACGCGCTTGATCCTGCCTATTCAGAGCGGTTGGGGGTGAATCTCGAGGAGCTGCTGATTTCTCAGCCTGATACTGGCGAGCAGGCCCTGGAGATCGTCGAAACCCTGGTTCGGTCTGGTGCTCTCGATGTGATTGTGATCGATTCGGTCGCCGCATTGGTACCGAAAGCGGAAATCGACGGTGACATGGGGGACTCCCATGTCGGATTGCAGGCTCGATTGATGAGCCAGGCGTTGCGCAAACTCACTGGCGCGATCAGCCGATCAAAGACCGCGGTCATTTTCATCAACCAGCTGCGGACCAAGATCGGGGTGATGTTCGGCAATCCGGAGACGACAACCGGTGGCAATGCGCTGAAGTTCTATGCGTCGACGCGGCTGGATATCCGGCGAATCGAAACGATCAAGAGTGGCCAGGACTCGATCGGTTCCCGGGTTCGGGTGAAGGTGGTGAAGAACAAGGTGGCACCGCCGTTCCGGCAGGCCGAGTTCGACATCATGTACAACGAAGGTATATCGATCACCGGCAGTATTCTGGATGTGGCGACTGATCTGGAGATTGTGCGGAAGCAGGGAGCCTGGTTCTACTTTGGCGAAGAGCGGCTGGGGCAGGGCCGGGAGAATGCCAAAGAGTTCCTGAAGCATAACGTGGATCTACTGGAGGAAATCCGGGGGCGCATCAAAGCAGGTTCGCCAGAGTTCCAGGAGCCAGTCGAAGACGGTGAGCTTGTGGCGGCGAGCGCATCTTCGCTCAACGGAGATGGCCCGGCCAGCTAGCCACTTTGCCCCTCAGTCGCCTCTACGGGATCTATTGAGTCGATGATCCACCTCTGCGAGTCGTGGTGGTCGAATGTGAAAACGTACCGCTCCGGCGCGACCGGAGCGGTATCTGACGTTGCGTATGAGACCAGGGCTTGAACTCGGTTGGGGGGATCGACCACCACCTGAGTGATGGAGTCGACCCGAGTCACATTGGTCGTTGCATCAGTTGAGACAGCAGGCATGCGATAGAGACTTTCTGGATCGACGTGGTGCTCGCGTTCGAAACGACTCCGATAGTCGCGTGAATAGAGCGATAGCGCGGCGTTGATGTCGCCTCGATTGCCGGCGTCCACCAGCTGCTCGACGATTCGCGTAATCTCGGAGGTCGCATGTTCGCGGAACGTCGTCGTGGCCTTGTCGTACCAATGGGGTTGTCGCAGCGCTTGTTCGGATTTCAGCGGTCGGTCGCGGGGAGGTCGAGGGACGTTCTGACTTGCTGATTGCCGGGGAGGCGGTTCGGTGGCTGTGTCGATGCCTCGCGCCAGCGTCCATGGATCGTCCGCTCTGTCCGGTTCTGACTGACGGAGAATGTCTCGGGCCAGGAAGCCGGCCGCGATCGCAAGTGACACGACAAAGAGCGCCAGCAGAACTGAAGTCAGCGTGTTGCTGGTTGCTGTCGTGTCGACGGCCTGCTGAGCTGCAAGCAGCATGGGGAACCGATTCTCCCGATTGAAGCGCCGGCCCACCGCGTTCGAAATGTCGACGGCGAACCTGGCACCGTTGCGCGAGTGTCACTCGAGGTTGACTGTATCGCACCTGGCGACGCCCGAGCGCTTTCCAGCAGGTTATGCGCGACTGAACGTGACCAAAGTACCGCCACATTCGCGTCAATGATTCGCGATGTCGACTGGTTCGATTTCATCGGCCGGATCGAACCCGAAAACCTGACTGAGGAAGTAGAGCTCGGCCTCCAGTGATCGGCGGATGTTCACAGCATTTCGGAAGCCATGCTGCTCGCCTTCAAACATCACCAGAGCAACCGCTATCCCTTTCTCATTGACAGCGTCGAACATCATTTGAGCCTGATTGGGGGGCACGACCTTGTCCTCCTCACCTTGAAAGAGAATGAGCGGGCAGCGAAGCTGATCCACGGCGTGGATGGGCGAACGCTGGCGATAGAGGTCTTTCGACTCAGGATAGGGCCCGAGGAGTGCATCGAGGTAGCGGGACTCGAATTTGTGAGTCTCGCGGGTCATGGCTTCGAGGTCGCTGATTCCGTAGTGGCTTGCGCCCGCATGGAAAACATCGTGGAAGGCGAGTGCTGCCAGGGTGGTAAAGCCGCTGGCGCTCCAACCGCGAATCGCCAGTCTGTTCCCATCGACGAGTCCTTCACTCACGAGGTGAACAGCGCCGGCGATACAGTCATCGACGTCGGCGATTCCCCAGTTTCCTTCGAGAGACCTGCGGTACGGGGTGCCGTAGCCGGTGCTGCCGCGATAGTTGACATCGAGAACGGCGAATCCACGACTTGTCCAGTATTGAAGCTTCAGGTCAAGGCCAGTGTCGGCTGAGCCGGTCGGTCCGCCGTGGCTGATTACGATGAGCGGCGGAAGCTCGGAAGGTGGTGCCACGAAATCCTTGTTCTGAGGCGGATAGAAGTAACCGTACGCCTCGGCATTCTGGGCGGTGGGAAAGGTGATTGCGCCTGGAACAGAGAGCCAGTCCCGATCAATTTCGACAAATGACGAGCGTCGCAAGACCGAGACGCGGTCGGTTTCGAGGTCAACGGTGACGATGGCCGCTGGTTCCACTGGCGAGGCCGCTTCGAAGGTCGCGATATTATGGCCAACTGTGACCAAGCCAATCGAGGTGGATGGCAGCCGAATCTGCGTTTCCTCATTCGAGTCTGGCTGATGCCTGGCAAGTCTCCATTGACCGTCTCTGGTCGATGCGGCAACCAGGGTACCGTCGTTGGCAAAGCCGTAGGTTGACATCCCGAGCTTCCACAGTGGAAGGCCGTATTCTGCCTCAACTGATTTGAGGTTGACACTACCGTGCTCGTTCCAACGGTAGATGTTCCACCATCCGGTCCGGTCTGAGACGTAATGAAGCTCGCCGGTTGGTGACCATTCAGGCTGAAAGATTGATTCGGTTGGACCTCCAGCGATCATGGCACGATCGACGACATCGCCGTGGTCGTCGAATGTGCCGATCCATAGCTCTGTTCCATCCCAGGGCATGTTGGGATGGTTCCAGCAGAGCCAGGCAAGCTGGTTGCCTTCCGGACTGATGCGAAGCATTGCGAAGAAGTCGTATCCGTCCAAAAGAACGCGGGAATGTTCTGGAGAATCAGACCCGAGATCGATCGCCGCGATGGAGTTCTGCGGTTCGGTACTGCTCTGGGAGTGATCCTCCCGCACGGCGATGAGGCGGTTCCGAAAACGGTCGCGGGTAAAGGCCGCGTGCCGGACATCGTCATTCGGCGTCAGTGCCACGGGCTCGGCCTCCGCTGAGATGGCGTAGAGCCGCTGATCCGCATAGTTGACGAAATAGACGACATCATCCACAACCGTGAATGCGGCTCCTCCATACTCGTGAACACGGGTTCGGGCGTTGAACGGGGGAGGGTTGATATCGGTGAGCGCGCCATCTGGTGAACGGCGAACGATCACATAGCGCCCGCCTTCTTCCGGACGAGATTCTGACCAGTAGGTGTCGTTGCCTTCGATTACGATGTCGCCGAAGCGGAGGGTGTTGGCGGTAACATGGTGCGCCGTGATGGGCGATTTCCAGGTGCCATACGGTTGTTCGACGGTCATTCGCTGTCTCCATTCTCTGGACGAGTCAATGGCGGCTCAACGCTGGCTAACGATGTATCAATCGGGCCTGCTCCGCGTGCTGAGCCGCTTCCCTCCGCAACTCCGTTACAATCGGGTTGATGTATCGGCTCGTCAACTGGTGGAATCGTGGCACAGATCGCACAAAGTCAACTTTATGGCGTGAATGAAGCGGTTGCATTGGGCCCGCTTCGAGTGAGCGTCGTGGAGGCAATGGTCGGACCGACGGCCTCTGAGCTTGTGCTGGAGGCTGGCACGAGGAATCTCGCACCTCGCGACGGCCTCACACATGCGGCAGCGAGAGTAGAGATCGAAAACGCAGGAACGCGTGCCGTAATTGTGGATCACGATGATTTCGGTTTTGCGACGTCTGCAGGGCGCGTGCGGCAAAGCCTTGGCATCTGGATGCCGGCACCAGAGCTATCGGCGACGATCGAGCCGGGAGCTTCGGTGGAGGGATGGGTCGCGGGTATCGTCGAAGATGGTGATCCTACCGCACTGATGATTTTCAACTGTCGGGACCTTGGCGGTGACTGGGCAGAGGGTCTCTTTTCCCTGATGGACGGATCAACTGTGCCGTTTGCGTCCGAGCCGGCGGTTGGTCCGAATGAAGAGGGGGAGGCGCCAGAGTCTCCGGCATCCGTCGGTGTCGTTGTTGCAACTGAGGAGTGGGTAGTTGCGATCACTGAGGTTGCACTGAGGGAGGCCGTTTTCGATTTATATCCACCGAGCGATTATCGGACGACGGCACTTGGCAGCGCAGTGCCGGACTTGATTCAGTATTGGGTGGGTCTGCGAGTGGAATTGCAGAACAATTCCACGGGAGACCGGCCATCTCACTTTCCGGTGTCGGCATTCTCGCTTGCGTACAGTGATGGTGCTCCAGTTCCTGGAGTCAGGGTCCTCAGTTCACCGTTGCCGGATCTACAGGGACTGTATTTCCCCGGAGCTTCGGCAAGCGGCTGGATTACTTTTGAGGTACCCATCGACTACTCGGGCTCGCTGGTGCGGTTCCATTCCTATCGAGTCAGCGGATCGCCGCGCTTCCTCACCTGGGCCGATGGATCGGCGCCGGCCAATTCTGCCACCCCGCTCGAAGAGGACGATACGCAGCCGTATGAGGCTGGCGCGATCGTGAACGTGATCGAAGACAGCGTGAATTTGCGGGATTCGCCATCAATCAACGGCACCGTGGTGACCATGTTGGCCAGGGATACGACATTGACGGTCATGGGCGGACCAGAAGAAGCGGACGGATATGTGTGGTATCAGGTCGTGACTGAAGATGGTGAAAGCGAAGGATTTGTTGTTTCGCAGTTTCTGAGGCGAGCATGATCGGCTCCTGGCGGATGATTCAATGAGCCTGGACCGCTGGATTCTGACGGTGATCGTACTGGCGGTATCCGGACTGTATTACCTGCTCACTGCACTGGCGATTCAGGATCTGATGCGTCGACCGGTTGTGCGTGGAGACAACAAGCTCGTATGGGTGTTTGTGATTGTTTGTATTCCGATTGTCGGAGCGCTCACGTATGGCTATATGGGAGCCGCCAGCTTCCTGCCGAGATCTCCTAGGATGTCCTCCGACTCGTCACGATCTGTTCAAGGAACTTCAGATTCAGCGTCCTCGGGACGATCGGCAACTGAAAGCAATGTGCGCAATACGCATAGTTGACAACGCTAGTAGCTGCTCAAAGGCGTCGAGGCAGGATCGGCTTAATGGCTAGTGACGATCGAGTGATCGGTGGCAGCAGCCGGAACGAGCGCACAGCCGTTCTTATTGACACCAATTCCTCCGGCCACGACCTTCAAGGACATCCAGAGAATTTGCAAAGGCTCCTGAGCATCGAAGAGCATTTGACGGGTCTAGGTTTGCTCGAGGATCGGCCGACCGTGCGGTCTGACCTGGCTGAGCCGAGTTCGATTGCGGCTGTGCACAGTCCGCGATTTCTCGACATGCTGATCGAGAGGGCCGAACTCAGCGGAGAGTGGATTGATCCTGATACCTATCTGTGCAAGGACTCCGTGACTGTCGCATTGCAGGCGGCTGGGGCAGCTGTTGCAGCTGTTGAGGCGGTTATGGGAGCGGTCGTGCCAAGGGCCTTTGCCCTGGTTCGGCCTCCCGGCCATCATGCAACGCCGGACCGCAGTATGGGGTTTTGCCTCCTGAACAATGTCGCGATTGCAGCAGCAAGAGCGCTCGAACTCGGGTTGGAACGTGTCGCTATCGTGGACTGGGATGTTCACCACGGCAATGGAACGCAGGACATTTTCTATAGCCGCGCCGATGTTCGGGTGTGCTCGCTGCACCAGCATCCGTTCTATCCGGGCACCGGCCGCGTCTCAGAGCGGGGTGATGGGGCAGGAGCGGGGCACAATCTGAACGTTCCTTTGACCGCCGGATCAGGGGATGCTGAGTACCTCTCCGCAGTCGATTCCCTGATCATTCCATGGGTCGAAGCGTATGAGCCGGAGCTGATCATGATATCGGCGGGATATGACGCACATGTGGATGATCCGCTGGCCGGAATGAGAGTGACCGATAGCGGGTTTGCAGCGATTGCGGAGCGGGTTCGGGATCTTGCGAACAGGGTGTCCAATGGCAGGCTGGTGGCTGTTCTCGAAGGGGGTTATGACCCCGATGCGCTGGCGCGAAGCGTCGCTTCGACGCTGCGGGTATTCGATGGCGAGGACGCTGACAGGGTATAGTCTGAGTCGGTGCACCGCAGCGCACTTACCCCATAATCGACAATCTGGAAGGTAGCCGTATTGACGATGGATTCGGCAGGTTCAGGAGCGCGCCCGTCCGGGATAGCGCCACATCGACAGGAAGACGATCGGCAGCGGGAAATTGCGCGTCAGGGGGCGTTGCAAGGCCAGGTCGATGAGCTTCGGCAGGCGCTGCGAGAGCTTGCGAGCCGACAGGTACGAATCGAAGAGGTGGTGAAGGGTTACGAAGGTGGCGTGGCTCAGAATCGGATCGTACTCGATCAGTTTCGACAGGAGGCGCAAGTTTCCGCCCAGGCGAGGGCGCTCGATGAGAACCGCACTCGCCAGCATATTGGCGAAATGGATCAGCGTCTCGACGACGCGATTCGACCTATACGGTCGTTGCAGGCGCATGTCAATGAGTTGCTCGAGGCGTCGCGGAGGCGTGTCGACGACAGCGGACAGAATCAACGTCGGTTTGAAGAACTGCGGACCATGATCGATCACATTCAATCCGTGAGCGATCGCAATACTGTTTCTACTCATCAAGTTCGTGAGGTGAGCGAGCAAATCAAAGCCGAGGTAGATCAGGTACGCCGCGATGTTCTTCGCAATGAAGACGCGGTGAAGATCGTCGATCAGGAAGCTCGCCGCCGTATTTCCGAGATTGCGGAGTCAGCGGCAGCGGTCAACTCGCGGATGGACGAGCTTCGAGCAGACATCAGCCATTCGCTCGATCTGATAGACGAAACTCGCCGTTCGATCGTTCATATTGACCCGGCTCTGGAGGAACTGCGAAAAGTCGATGTCGTCGCTCGGCAGGAAACGACCAGGTTTAATCAGCAGGCCATCGAGCGGCACGACACAATCGTCGACAGAATCGATGATGTGCGTCAGATGGCTGATGCACAGCTAGCAGAAGTGCGGCAATCACAGGAGCAGCGAATCGATCGCATTAATGAGCGCATCGACGACTTCATCGATCAGTTTCGGGAGCTGGGTGGTCGGATCAGCGTACTCGCCAATCACCTCGAGGAATTGAAGCTGGTTGACGAGACGATTCGACGGGATCTCTGGCAGCTGCACGAGCAACGCGTTCGGCTCCGTCTGGAGCAAGCGCAGCAGGAACTCGACCAGGTGACTGGATTGCGTCGATCTGATGTGGAAGTGAAACCTTCGTCGTCTTCCGGGAAAGCTCGTCCGGCAGACCGATAGCTTGAATGATCCCCCTGTTGGGAGGAGCAGCGTCCCTCGCTTCTCACTATAAACTGTGGTGATGTCACGTCGCCGTCGACCACTTGGTCCGCTTCAGCAACGCCGGGTAGCCTTCGGTATTCTGCTTGCAGCATGTGCACTTGCGGGGACCGGGGCGTATCTGCGATCGATTTCGCCTGCGGGCTCACAGGCTAATCGATGGCTCGTTCTGGAGTCAGCGGGTCTGCTTGTGGCAGCGGGAAGTTCGGTGTGGCAGGCGCGTACCGCTGAACGACTGGTTCAGTTCAACGCACGTCAGGTGCGGCTGGTTGCGATTTTTTCATTGCTGGCGGGTGTAATGCTGTTGCTGCTGGGGTGCATATTCCTGTCCGCAGCTGGGAGTGACCGGTTCGATACAGCGGTGATTGTCTTGAACGAGGTGGCTATTGTTGGCGGCATTGGCCTGGGGCTATCGGGGCTTTTCACCCTCATGTGGGCGTTTGGGCTGGATTACGCTGGTGCACGAATCGAACAACGAAGTGACGAAGAATGGTGACCTCGGTGGACGTTCTTTCTGAGCGCATCTCGTGAGCCTGACCGCTGTGGCCAATAAACGCGACGTGGAGTCTGGCTCGCGCTTCGCGGCATGGCATCTGACAAGCGACCGGATTGCGCTGGTGGCGTTGTCCGCAGTTTCCGTGGTCGCGATCCTGCGGCTACTGAATGGTGGAACGCTTATCGGACAGGACTCAGCGACGCAGTTTTATCCCTGGTATAGCTTTCTGGGGGAGCGGCTTTCATCGTTCGAGATTCCGGCCTGGAATCCGGCGCAATTCTCCGGTGCGCCGTTTGCCGCAGATCCTCAGTCGGGCTGGACCTATCTTCCAGCGATGGTGCTTTTCACAGTCCTGCCGTTGTCGGCTGCGGTTGCCTTTTTTCTTGCATTTCATCTGTTGCTCTCGGCGTTTGGCGCGTATTTCCTGGCGCGGGTGACTGGAATTGGACCGCTGGGTGCCCTTACTGCCGGGATCGCCTATGAGCTTTCCGGGCCGGTTTTCTCCCGGTCGATCTGCTGTCCAGCACAGATACAGGTGATCTCGTGGGTCCCGATTGTTCTAATAGGACTGGAAATGGCGCTCAATCGGAGGCGATGGAACCAGCGACTGGCCTGGGTCGTGCTCGCTGCAGTAGCGATGAGTCAGGTCATGGCCTCATGGATTGGGCAGGGATCGTACTACGTCGCTCTTCTGGCTGGAGGCTGGCTTGTCTATCGGGGGATCCTCGACCCGTGGCACCGAACCGCTTCCTTCAACACCCGTGCACGCATGAAAGCGACGTCAGGCGTTGGGGTTGCATTTGTCCTGATAAGCGCCGGGTTTGCCGCAGCGGGCTTGCTGCCCAGATTCGAGTTCAACCAGCTTTCGAACCTGGCGGGGGGTGTCTATCAGAACGACCATCTTTCAGCAGCGGTCAGTGGAGGGTGGCAGGCCGGAAACACGATGTATCGGGAGGTCACTGGCGACCCCTACTATCCCGGGAGCGTGGTGATAGCGCTGGCTGTCGTCGGCGTGTTGCTGGCGCGAGGGCGCTTCGCAAGCCCGTTCTTTTCGGTCGTTGTCGTCGTTTCGTTCGTGATGTCCGCAAGTGTGCAGACTCCCTTGCACACTGTGGCGTACACGATCTTGCCATGGTTCGAGTCTCTTCATCGCCACTGGCCAGAGCGGGTAGCGATGATCGGCTTCATTGCCATAGCAATGCTGGCTGGTACAGCCGTCGACAGGCTGACATCCTGGCAAGGTAGGTCTGTGTTGCTGAACAGAATTGTGATTCTGCCAGTCTGTCTATGCGTTCTGTTTGCGATCGGACTGACACTTTCGGGCGACGGGTTGCCCCCGGTTGTGTACGTCGGTGTAGCCGTGGTTGTTGCGGCTTTACTGCTTGTCGGGAGAGCTGGACCGACGTCGACGATGCTGCCGTGGATTCCAGTCGTACTGGTGATCCTGTTGACCGCCGACCTCATGACGGCAAATGGCAGGATGATCCAGCAGGGACCTTATGGCGGATACCACCGAATCGATGTGAACCGTTTTTTTCAACCTTCAAACGCGGCGATCTTTCTCAGGGGCCAAGGTGACGAACCGTTTCGATTCGCTGGATTCGATCCGCGGATTTCGCAAATGGCTGGGGGGTGGCCTGTATTTTATCGGTACCAGTTTGCCCAGGAGCGAACGCGAGCTCTGATTGTGAACAACCGTGCCACTTTGCACGGGCTGGAGGATATTCAGGGATACAATCCGGTCCAGCTTCAGGCATACGTCGAATACTTCAACTCGATCAACGGTGGGCCGCAAGACTATCACGACTCCAACGTGACGTTTGAGGGATTGCAATCCCCCCTTGTGGACCTGCTCAATGTGCGCTACGTGGTCATTCCGTCGGCGATTGCAGAAGAGGGCGATCCAATGTTCGCCGAGCTGGTCGCCTCGTATCCTGTGGTGTTCGACGATGGTCTGGTACGGGTCCTGGAGCGCGCGTCGGCATTTCCCAGAGCATGGATCGTTCATCAGGCTGAACAGGTGCCAGCTGACGAGGCGATCAGGCGCGTTGCGGAGGGTGAAGTCGACCCAGGCAAGACTGTTCTTATGGGTGGATCGGTTCCGCAGCTTCAGGATGCGCCTGCGGGATTGGAGACCGCGCAGGTTGTGTCGTACGAACCCGATCGAATCACTATCCAGACACGATCACTCACCGCAGGAATGCTCGTCCTGAGTGAGGTGGCGTATCCATCGTGGAAGGCCAGCATCGATGGAGTGCCAGTTGAGATTGCAACCGCATTCGGTCTGCTGAGAACGGTCCCGCTGCCAGCAGGTGCGCACACGGTTGTCTTCGAGTACGACAAGCAAACCGAATATGCCGGCGTTGGGATCACCGTTGCCACGATGGCATTGCTTGGATGTACGTTCGCGGGCGTTGCGGTGAGGCGTCGGATGGAAGGGCAGCGAGTATCGGAAAGTTCGCCAGCCGGATCGGGAAAAATGGGTTGACATGGTTGTCATCGTCTGTTACGTTCGTGCTATTCCGGAACGTTAGCGGCAATGGAGCCGTTTCTGGCCTGGTGTTTGGCAGACCCCTGGCACGTTCGGAATACAGGTTCGAGTCTGTGGCTGCGATGTGCGGCTCAGACAGCAACTGGCCTTGGCTGGCGGTTGCAGCGTTAATGGTGGGGCGGTGGCACGCCCGTTTGATGTCGTATCAGGAGGCCTGACAGGTTTTCGACATCCCGGTGCCTGCGGGAACGCTGGGTGGCTGCCCAGCGGAGGGAACACTACGGAGGGAAGTTTGTTGGCTGGCACAACTTACCGATTTCAACGAGGCATAGTCCTCGCTATCCTCGGCGCTCTTTGCGTCACATCCCTGATACCAACTGTCACATCTGCTGACACAAATCTGGTCATTGGGGGTCCTGCCGTTATTGCGTATGCAAACGGCGATCAAGTTCGACTACGACAAGAATTTGGATATGAATCGCCGGTACTGGCGATGTACGACGAAGGTACCTGGGTTTCGGTCCAGGATGGCCCGTTTGTCGACGCTGAAGGCAAGTACTGGTATCAGGTAGCGGTTGGCGACCTGAGTGCAGGCGGACTCAGTGGCTACATTGTCGCTGACTATCTGGCACTCGAGAGCGGTGCTTCTTTGGAAACCGTTGCAGCGGCGGAAGTGGAGACTGTTCCTGAGGTAGCGGCTGCGGCTCTGGGTGCGGTTATCGGAGTCGCCTATGTCGCAGGCACCAACGGCGACGGTGTGAGATGCCGGAATGGCGCGAGCTCTTCATCGCCGGTCGTCACAGTGATTCCGGAAGGTTCAGCAATCGAGGTTACGGGAGCGCCGGTTGATGGCTGGCAGCCGATCAATTGTGGAGGTACCAGTGGGTACGTCTCGCTTGATTTCGTGAGCTGGGATGCGCCTGGAGCGGTGTCGGCACCGGTAGCCGCAGTGGAAGAACAGGTTGCCGAGACCGCCGTCGAAGAGCCGGTGGTGGAAGACGTCGCTGAGGTGGTGACAGACGTCCCAGCGAGCGATGAAGGCACTTCTGCGACGTCCGTTGGTGTGACTGGCACCGCGTTCGTATCAGGAACAAATGGAGATGGCGTTCGATGTCGTGTGAAGGCGTCGTACGACGGAAACGTTCTGACGGTCCTCAAGGAGGGCACCCCGGTCGAGCTCGCTGGTGCATTGCAGGGTGAGTGGCAACCCGTTTTCTGCGGCGGAACGAATGGATTCGTGCACGGGTCCTTCCTGAGTAGCGACTCGTCGACGCCGGTGGCGGACGAAGAGCAACTGGTGTCCGTGGCCGATGTCGGGGTTGGTGGACCTTCAGGGACTGGAACGATTTCGGGTACGAACGGCGATGGCGTTCGGTGCCGCAGCGCGGCAAGTTACACAGCCGCGATTATTATGGTGATCAATGAAGGTGCTCCTGTAACGCTTCGTGGCGCAGTGCAGGGCGAATGGCAGCCGGTTGTCTGTTCAAATCAGAACGGATTTGTTCACGCGTCGTTTGTGTCAGGTGGAAGCAGTTCGACGGGAGCGGCGGCAGTATCGACCGCTGCTTCGTCAGGAACGGCGATTGTAAAAAGTGCCGGTGGCCTTAACTGTCGCTCCAATGGCAGCATGACGGCGCCTGTGCTCACGGTCCTGGCGAATGGCACATCTGTGAGTCTTCGCAGCGGTTCGGTTACTGGCTGGCAGGCGGTTGTATGCGCTGGTCAGAACGGGTTTGTGTCAACCACGTATATAGAGATGGGGAGCAGCTCGAGCAGTAGTGGAAGCACCTCGGGGTCTACTGCTTCGGCTAGTTCCTATGCAGCTGGTTCAACGGTTCAGGTGACTGGAACGGGTGGAGGCGGGCTACGAATGCGGTCGGCTGCTGGCTTCAGCGGCACCGTGATGGCAGTGATTCCGGAGGGAACGAACATTGCGGTTCGGAGCGGAAGTACCGGGGACTGGGTCGCCGTCACGTTCAACAGCTCTAACGGATTCGTGCACAAGGACTTTGTTGGCTCTTCAAACGGAGCGCCTGCTTCGTCCGGATCGGGCAGCACATCCGGGAACCCGAGCTCAACCGGATCGACCTCGACGGCGCTCGCAAGTGGTGACCGCGCGAAGGTGACAGCCGACTTGCGGTTGCGCTATCAGGCCAACTACTCAGCCGGTATCGCTGCGATCGCGCCGGCTGGCACGGTTGTGGGAATCACGGGAGCTGCCTCGAACGGCTTCTATCCCGTGAACTGGGACGGACTCAGCGGCTTCATGCACGGTGACTACCTGACCAAGACGACAGAGGCACTCTCGAAGCGGGGTGGATCGGCCAGCGCGCCAACAGCTCCTCCGAGTGGCACGCAGTCTGGAACGGCTACCGGAAACTCGATCGTCAGCTATGCCATGCAGTACGTTGGGTATCCCTACGTCTGGGCGACGGCTGGACCGTCCAGCTTCGACTGCTCAGGGTTTACCAACTGGGTGGTGAAGAATGTGGTTGGCAAGGATATTGGCCGCGGCTTGTTCACGCAGGTTGGAGCTGGTCCCGCAGTTGGCAGAAGCGAGCTCCGGCCGGGTGACCTGATCTTTTTCCAGAACACGTATACGGCCGGGCTGTCCCATGCTGGCATCTACATCGGCAACAACCAGTTTGTGCATGCCGAGAACCCCACAACGGGGGTGCGAGTTTCCGATCTGAACAGCACGTATTACTCGACGCGCTGGTATGGCGCGGTGCGGATGGGCTAGTCCATTTCCGTAAAGCGGGGGACTCCCAGTCGTTCGTGCACGAGCGACCGGGTCGAGGGAATGAGCGGACAGGGCGACAGATGCCCTGTCCGCTCGCGTTTCCACCGTAAGCTACTCGCGCTGTCTCAGCCGGCGACGATGGTCCAGGCGGTGGCGAATGCTTGTTGAGTCGTGCGGTCCAGACTCGACCACGCCTCGATCGGAGGCTGGACGGCGTTCTCGGTGCCCGCAGGGCTGACATCCCCCCATTGATCGACGATCGACCAGCCGAAATGCTCGAGCAGGCGCTCAAGCTCCCAAGGCACCATGTAGTTTATGGATGGCGAGTTGCCGAGAAGATGTCGTTTCCAGGCATCTCCATAAATGGGTGAATGTGCGCCAGGGACGCTTGCAAGCAATCTGCCGCCTGGTTTGAGTACTCTGCGGAACTCGCTCAGCGCGGCTTCTGGTTCCGGGGTGAGCATGAGCACCATTCGCGCGAATACGGCGTCGAAGTGTCCGGTTTGGACTGGAATGTGAGAGATCTCTGATTGAATGAACGAGATCCCTACGCTTGCTATCTCGGCGTTTGTTCGGGCGAACTGAAGCATTTGATGGGAGAGGTCGATCCCGACAACGGTCATCCCACGCAGGGCCAGAGCGATGCCGAACTGACCACTACCGCAACCCGCGTCCAGAACGTGCGAGGATGGTTCGATGTTCAGGGTCGAGACTATGCGGTCGAGCTCGGTGGCCCGATCGGCGGCTGTCGCATTTCTGGACGACATCTCGTTCCACCATGACGCACGCTCATCCCACGTGGCTGCGACGTCTGCAAGCCAGCGAGCCCTGGTGTCGTTCATTTCGGATCGTGCCCTCTAGACCGCTGTAAGCGCACCCGACGTGGCCACCGATCGGCCAACTGCCGTTGCAACCGTCGACAGACGGGGCATGAGGTCCTCGAATTCATCGAAATTTAGCGACTGATTGCCGTCTGAAAGGGCATGGTCAGGGTTCGGATGGACTTCGATCATCAGTCCATCGGCGCCTGCAGCCACACCAGCCAAAGCCAATGGGGCCACGAACGGTCGTTTACCGGCAGCATGGCTCGGATCGACGAAAATCGGGAGGTGGGAAAGTCTCTGGACGACCGGTACCGCGGAGATGTCGAAGGTGTTCCTGGTCTGATTCTCGTACGTTCGGATGCCTCGCTCGCAGAAGATCACGTTCGGATTGCTCTGGGCGAGGACGTACTCGGCGGCGAGTAGCCACTCTTCGATGAGCATGCTCATACCGCGTTTGAGCATGACTGGTTTGCCAGCTCGGCCAACTTCCTCGAGCAAGTAGTAGTTCTGACAGTTTCGCGCCCCGATCTGGAAGATGTCGGTGTAGTCGTAAACCTGCTCAACGTCGGACGGGGTCATCACTTCGGTGATGATCGCCAATCCGGTCTCGGCGCGAGCCGTGGCGAGGATCTCAAGGCCCTCCTTGCCAAGACCGCGGAACTCGTATGGGGATGTGCGCGGTTTGTAGGCTCCGCCACGCAAAATGCGGGCGCCCGCAGCGCGAACGGCACGGGCTGTTTCGATCGTCTGCTCTTCGGACTCAACAGAGCATGGTCCGGCAATGACGACGACTTCGTCACCACCGATCTCGAAATCCATGATCGGAATGCGGGTCTTTTCGGGGTGAAAGTCCCAGCCGGTGAGCTTGTACTTCTTCGTGACCCGAATGACGCTTTCGACGCCCTCGTAGGCCTCGAGCATTTCGTCGAGTGTTGGCGGAAGTGGGGTCGTGCCGACAACCCCGATAATTGTCCGCTCTTCGCCAGTTGAGAGATGTGCGTCCAAGCCAATCGATTTGACACGATCAACCACGGCATCGATTTGGGGCCTCTCGGCGCCAGTGAGCATTACAACGATCATCGAATTTCCCTCATGGTACGGTGATTTCCAAGTGGTGCTGATGATACTGCTGAACGGAGTCAGCGCGTGGCGTTTACGCGGGGGCTGGGATCCTGGAGAGCAGCTTTTCCAGCTGTTCGTCTGAGAATCCCCATTCTGGGCGCAACTGTCTGGCGCCTTTGAGGTAGACGTGCCGGATTTCGGAGGGGGGTTTCGTGGTGTTGACGTGGATGAGCACTCGAATAGCCATTTTCAGGGACGCGGGCACATCCATCTCGTGGCTACACATCAGCGGGACTTCGTTCCAGCCGATTTCGCGGGCTGCGATAGCCGGAAATGTCGCCGTCAGATCCGGGGAGGTGGTGAATATCACGCTGGCGACGTCTTCGGGGACCAGGTCGTTCAGGGATATCACGGCATGCATTAGCTCTACGGTTGATTCGAGAATGTCCTCCGCGGTGTTCGCCGTCGTTGTGGTTGCCCCCCGAATGCCGCGACACATCATCACCTGTTGTTCGTGATTCGAACTCATGCTACTCCCATGCCCGTTAGTTAGACCGCTTTTCCCGTTGCGTCTGCCATAGCCTGCACAAAGGTTCTGGCTGCGTCAGCCTGCGCTGAACTGTCGACACTGTCAATATGATTTATCAGCGCACTTGCCACAATCACACCGTCAGCAAGCGCAGCCGCGTCCCGAACGTGATCGGGAGTGGAAATTCCAAACCCGATGGCGAGAGGAAGGGTGGTATGGGAGCGAACCCGGGCAATGTATTCGGCGAGATCACCGGATAGGTTTTCCCGGGCTCCTGTGACTCCGGTCAGCGAGACACAATAGATGAACCCGGAGGCACGGCTGACGGCGTCTCTGATGCGCTGATCGGTGCTGGTTGGGGCGACGAGGAAGATCAGATCGCGCCCAGCCTGCCGCAATGGTGCAGAGAACTCATCGCTTTCCTCGAGCGGGAGATCGGGCACGATAAAACCATCGACCCCAAACATGGCGGCGTCGTCCGCCAGCCGCTGGAGCCCGTACTGCATGAACGGGTTGCTGTATCCCATGAAGACGACCGGTGTGGAGTGGCCACGGGACCGGAACGCGCGCACAAGTTCAAATGCGTCGGACAGGTTCGTGCCCTGATCCAGGGCAACCTGACTTGCTCGCTGAACGGTGGCACCGTCGGCAAGAGGGTCTGAGAAGGGAATACCGATCTCGATCAGATCGGCTCCGCCGGCCACCAATGCTTCCAGAAGCTCCTGCGACTTTTCCAGGGTTGGATAGCCAGCCGTAATGAATGGCATAAGCGCGGCGCGACCTTGCTCCTTGCAGGAGGCAAATACTGCGGCGATTGCGCTCGATGTTGATGGTTCGGATTCGGCGACTGCTGGTGGTTGTCTCACAGTGTCACCTGCAATTCGCTGGCCACCGTTTCGAGATCTTTGTCGCCGCGGCCGGAGAGATTGACGAGGACGATGTCGTCTGGGCTGCGGCTCGCGGCGTCGATGAGCGCGTAGGCCACGGCGTGGGCCGATTCGAGGGCGGGAATAATGCCTTCGGTGCGGCAGAGGGTCTGGAATCCAGCGATTGCTTCCTTGTCTGTTACACCGACGTATCGCGCTCGGCCGGAGTCTTTGTAGTAGGCATGCTCGGGTCCGACGCCGGGATAGTCGAGGCCAGCGGAGATGGAATGCGTTTCGATGACCTGTCCGTTGGCGTCCTGCAGCACGTAGGAGCGGGAACCGTGCAGGACGCCGATCGTGCCGCTCGTCAGTGTTGCAGCGTGTGAGCCGGACTCGAGGCCGTGGCCAGCGGCTTCAACACCGATCAACTCGACTGTTGGAAGGCCTGCGAATGGGTGGAACATGCCGATTGCATTCGACCCACCACCGACGCAGGCGATCACCGCATCAGGAAGACGGCCAGTGGCGGCGAGGATCTGCTCTCGAGACTCGCGGCCTATCACCGACTGGAAATCGCGAACCAGCAGGGGATAGGGGTGCATGCCGGCTGCAGTGCCGAAGAGGTAGAACGTGTCGCGCACATTCGTGACCCAGTCACGAATGGCCTCGTTGATGGCATCCTTCAGCGTTTTGGAGCCTGATTCGACCGGGCGGACCTCAGCGCCCAGCAGTTTCATCCGGAATACGTTGGGCTTCTGGCGCTCGATGTCGACAGAGCCCATGTAGACGATGCATTCGAGACCCATGAGGGCGCACACCGTTGCGGTGGCGACGCCGTGCTGGCCAGCGCCGGTTTCGGCGATGATGCGGGTCTTGCCCATGCGTTTGGCGAGAAGTGCCTGACCAATCGCATTGTTGATCTTGTGTGCACCGGTGTGGGCGAGGTCTTCCCGTTTCAGAAAGATGCGCGCGCCGCCGGCGACCTCGGCCAAGCGGGTGGCTTCGTAGAGAGGCGTCGCGCGGCCGACGTAATCCCTGGCCAGTCGGTCGATCTCGGCCTGAAAGGCGGGGTCCTGGCGGGCCTCGAAATAGGCCGTTTCCAGCTCCTCGATTGCGGGCATTAGGGTTTCCGGGGCGTAGCAGCCGCCGAACTTGCCAAACCGGCCGCGGTCGTCTGGCACGCTGGCGACGGGTGAGGCTGCTGTTCGGCTGAGTGTGTCGGTCACGGATGCTCTCCCTGGATGGTAGGACTGCTGACGGGTGTCCTAACCGGTGATCGACCGGAGTGTGACGGAGGTTCCCCGGTCCTGCCAATTCGCGCTGATAATGATACTCCGGGGTACCGGTATGGCCGAGTATCTGACTTAAGCATGGGAACTCTGGCTCTTCTTGATCGGCATTGTCCGAAGCCGAACGAGCTGAGGAGAACATGTGAGGAAGCTCACGGTTCTGCCGTCAGGATTGATTGGACGAACTCGATGTAACCGGCGCCGACGCGATGACGTCGTCGTAGCGGGCGAAGATGCGCTGGTAGAGGCTGCAGCGGGCGAGGAGTTCGTCGTGGGTGCCCGAGTCGATCAGCTCGCCCTTGCGCAGGACCAGGATTTGGTCGGCCCAGCGGATCTGAGAAAGGCGATGGGTGATGAGGAGGGTGGTACGGTCTTCGAGAACTCTACGGATCGCCCGTTGAATTTGATCCTCAGTGGCGCTGTCGACTGCGCTGGTGGAGTCGTCGATGATGAGAATGCGCGGATCGGTGAGCAGGGCCCGGGCGATGGCCAGTCGCTGGCGCTGGCCGCCAGATAGCGTCACGCCGCGTTCGCCAATGACGGTGTCGTAGCCTTCGGGGAGATCCTGAATGAAGCCGTCTGCTTGCGCGTCTCGTGCTGCTTGCTGAATCGCAGCGAAGTCTGCCTGCTGGCCAAGGCTGAATCCAATGTTCTCGGCGACGGGCCGGGAGAAAAGGACGATATCCTGCTCAATGGTTGAGATCTGGGAGCGAAGCGAATCGAGACTCCAGTCGCGCACGTCGATGCCGTCTATCAGGATGCGACCGTTCTCAGCGTCGTAAATGCGATTCACGAGTTTGGTGAGGGTGCTCTTGCCTGATCCGGTTTCGCCGACGATGGCGACCGTCTGACCGGGCGCTGCTCGGAAAGAGATGTCCTTGAGGACCGGTTCCCCGTTGTACGAGAAGGTCACGTGGTCGAACACGATCTCACCGGTGATCCGATCGGCGTGGCCAACAGTGTTCTGATCGAGCTCAGTTTCCTCGCGGATGAGGGAAATGATGCGTTCCGCACTTGCCAGACCGATCTGGACCAGTGAGAAGGTGAAGATGGAGATGAATGTGGGGAAGCGCAAGAGGAAAATGAGGCCGAGGTATGCGATCAGCGTGCCGATGGTTATTTCGCCACGGGTGACGAGAAAGAGACCCAGCACGAGGGCCGAGGCGTTCATCACTCCAAGCAGGAGCGTTGGGAGGTAGCGGGCCTGGATTACACCCTGTTCAACCATGGCGTCGCGGTAGGCCGAAGCACGCTCACGAAAGCTGGCTTCTTCCTGCGATTCCTGGGCGGTCGACTTCACGACTTCGATGCCGCTGATCGATTCCTGCAGATCGGAGTTGAGCAAACCGAATCTCTGGCGCATCCGGCCGGAAACGGGGCTGAGCTGGCGCATATAGTGGCGGAGCGCAATAACGAAGAAAACGGTGTATATGAGTGGAGGGCCCAACAGGCGCCAGTCGAGAAACGCGATGGCGATGATCGGGATCACAAGGCCAGCGAAGGCATCGAGGATGAGTGCGATGCCGGGGTTCACCATCAGATTGAGCTGCCGCACGTCGTTGGCGGCGCGGGCCATCAGGTCGCCCACGCTCTGGCGGTTGTGGAACGTCTGGCTCTTACCGAGCAGACTGATGTAGAGCTCATCGCGGGCATCGCGTTCGAGTCGTTTTGCCACGACTTCGGCAGAGAGCGACCCACCGAGGTCGAGCAGGCCGCGAACAAGGACGATCGCAAGCAGGGCAATGACGACCTGCAGGAGACGATCCCGGTCAGCTGGTGTCTGCAGGATCGCGTTGAAGGCCACGCCTATGAGTACCGGAATAAGGCTGTTCATCAGGCTCTGGCCGAGCATGCCCGCTATTGAGCCAACAACATACGCCCACGAGCGACGCATGTGACTCGCAATCCAGCGAGGAGGACTGGTGGTTTTCGACTGAACACGTCCAGCGACAGTGAATTCAGATCGCACTTGGTTGCTCCGAGCAGCGTTGATCGTGTTGTAAGTGGGCAGGTATCACGATTCGAATCACTCTAGCACCTGATAAATGCCGGGGTCAGACGAGTGAGGTTATGTCGTTTCCTCGGGCGGAGTGATTTCCACTGGTTCGTCGAAAGCAGAGAGATCAATTCGACGAACGATTTGCCCCGCGTCGGTTTCCGAGGCCAGAAGGGGTCCCGCGAACTCGGCCCGGATCAGGCGAGATTGATCGTCGATCCAGAGGCTGATCGGCAGCACACCGTCGGTGTTGAGAATGCCGGATGGCAACGGTGTCGCAAGTCCGGCGGTGAAACTCATGTCGAGCGTTCCGTCGATTCGGGTGACGGCGACTCCGTCCAGCTCCTCGGTCCCGGCCACGACCGGTTCTTCGATCAAAGAGAGCGCTTGCTGAAGCAACCAGTCGGGATTGAGGAAATCGAGTGGTGGAAGGCTCTCTTCGAGTTCACCGCCAACCTTGATGAACGTGCCGGTCAGCGGTTCCTGTACCCAGATCGTCGTGTCAATTCCCCTGGCTTCAAGAGGAAGGGTAATGAATGCCAGCTTCACGGAGAAATTCGCCTGAAACGACATGGGGCGCAATACGTCTCCCTCGATGCTGACGAGCTCGACGTCACTGACGAGGAAGGTTTTGCCGACGGGCGTTGTGAGATTGAAATGGAATGACTCGAGGTCGAGCATTGTCCTGGTGGCCTGTTCGAGCAGGACGACCGCGTCACCCTCGACCTGGCGAGTCGCGCTGACACCGGGCTGGTGGGCAGCACTTGAAAGCATCAACATGACAACGATGAGTAAACCGATTCGACCAGCTTGTTTTTGCATTTAGAACTCCTGATATTGCTACCATCATCGGCGTGAGTGTAGTCGCTGGACGAGCTGAGAGAGGCAACTGGGCCCGGGAGCACGAAATGCCTGATACATCTCCCATCAACTACAACGAGATTGCACGCGAATATGGATCGCACCGCCGCCCACATCCAGGGGTGCTGGAGATCGTTTTCGAGCTGGCCGAGAGGGCGCGGGACGGGCGAGTGCTGGAGGTTGGAGCAGGCACGAGCAACTACGCGCTGAGGATTGGGGAGCGTCATCGTTCGAGCGTGACCGGGATTGATCCATCGGCGGCGATGCTGGCCCAGGTGCCTGGTTCGGGGGGCATAGAGCGGGTGCTTGGGCGGGCTGAGATGCTGCCATTTCGTGATGAAGCGTTCGCTCTTGTCTACTCGGTGGATGTTATTCATCACATTGTTGATCGGACGATAGCTGCCAAGGAAGCAGCGCGAGTGTTGCAGCCCGGCGGGGTGCTCGCGATTGCCACAGACAGCGAAGACGATCTGGCCAGGCGAATTCCACTATCTTCGCATTTCCCGGAAACGGTTGA
>JBGTJM010000045.1:0-5713 GCA_041745115.1 Thermomicrobiales bacterium | reverse complement strand
CGTTCCTCGAGATCGTAGACCCCCTGGAACGCGACCCCGTCGCCAACCGGCCAGTTCATTGGCGCGGCCTGAAGTCCAAGCTCCGCCTCGATCTCATCGAGGAGCTCCAGTGGTTCACGGCTCGCATGATCCAGCTTGTTGATAAACGTCACGATCGGGATGCGGCGCATCCGGCAGACCTTGAAAAGTTTCAGTGTTTGCCGCTCGATACCGCGAGAGGCATCAAGAACCATCACGGCTCCGTCGGCAGCCATCAGTGTTCGATAGGTATCCTCGGAAAAGTCCTGGTGACCTGGAGTATCCAGCAAGTTGAATTTGCATCCACCGTGTTCGAACTGAATAGAGGTCGAGGTGACGGTAATTCCACGCTCCTGCTCGATTGCCAGCCAGTCTGCAGTCGTCTGACGCCCGCCCTTCCGGGCGCGAACGGACCCGGCCAGCTCGAGTGAACCAGAGTAGAGAAGGAGCTTCTCTGTTAGCGTCGTCTTGCCCGCATCGGGATGAGAAATGATGGCAAAGGTCCGCCGCCTTGCAGCTTCATACTGGATCGAGGTTGGTCGTGTTTCGGTCGAAATCGTTTCAATCACTGTGCCTGACATTTCATCTAATGACTCCGAATTCACGGTCTAGGATAAGAATCGAGCGATGTTTTCGACTTCTGCAGCCCGGACATCCTGAGCCTGCATCCCTACGGGACGGAGAGCCGCCTGGGACCGCAGTTCATCCGGCAATCGTCCTGCCGAACGCGTCCCAAGGGACGGTCGCACAACCTGTAAAGAGTAGCGCGTCTCGACACTACTGTGTGCTGACGACCACTTGGTCGAACAGGTTCTCGACACACTAAGTTCTATGTCGGCAAAAACTGCTTCGCGCATTTGGCGACGAGAGAATAGGTGGTGTCGACCATGTTGCCGACATAGAGCTCGCCAGCTGCAGAAAGAAGCTGGTAGGCATCGAGCTTGTCAAAACCATGGTCACGGACCATCCAGGCAATCAGGTCGGCATTGGCAATGCGAGCTGCATCCTCCATGGGACGCGCACTTCCAACTGACATAATGTGCGTGGTCGATTCGATGCGTGGCCAATGGATTGCCTGGCCCTTGATCACATCGAACTCGAAGACACCTCTGGCTGCGATCTCCAGCGCAACGCCGCAGAGCTCACCTTGTCCCTGAGCGGCATGTGCGTCCCCAAGGTAAAAAAGCGCACCTGGGTGATGAACAGGAAAGTAGACGGTGTTTCCCTCGGTGACATCCGGCACGTCCATATTTCCACCATGGGCCCCCGGTGACAAAGATGCCACCGCTTCTATATGGGGGAAACCCCCATCGTTCCAAAGAACGGTGCCCACGGAATCTCCCACCGGTCTCTCCAGGCGAACGAGCCGGAGCCAGTCTGGTGATAGATCCAAACGCGCTCTTCGAGGGGTTCCTGCAGGGAGGGAGTCCACACCGTCGAAGTTAGACCGCCGAAAAATGGTACCAGGCATGAAACTGCCCAGGTCCTGGTTGGCTCGATCGAGATGATCTTGACGACGAGCGTATCTCCTGGTTCGGCTCCTTCGATGTACAGAGGGCCCGTTTGGGGATTGAGGTAGGGACCCAACACACCGGCTACGGACTGATCTTCACTCGTCAACGCATCGCCAAACGCATCGACCGTATGGATGGCCACCCTCTCGCCGGGTGCCACGCGCTCAACTGGTTCTGCATAGGGACCGAAGACATAGTGATATTCGTTGCCTGGTTGTCGAATCTCGCGAATCTCCGGCATGGAAAAACTCCTTCTGAATGGGCAGGTGTACTTTCGTCGCACATGGTATCCCACTCATCCAGCGGTGTGGAAATGGGTCACAGCCGGGATGATCTCTGACGGGCGAACCTCGACATAATGACTACTGAAATGGGACTGTCGTCATTCACGCTCGATGAGTACGTCGAGCATGCATGGTCGGCTGACGTCTGACCCGACCAATACCGTTCTGTGTTGAAAGGCTGCTGGTTTCAGCAGGAATTGAGGACCAGACAACCTGCACAACTATTGAAGCTACAGAAGAATGGGCGGAAGGCCCAGAATCGACCTCGCTGATGCCGGATCAGCGACCGGCCTTCCCATCTCACTCGCAATCCTAACAAGCCTGGCGACAAGCTGGGCGTTGCTGTCAGCGAGCAATCCCTTGTGATAGAAGAGATTGTCCTCCAGGCCAGTCCGCACGTGCCCACCGATTGCCATCGCTGCAACGCCTACTGGAAGCTGGGCTCGCCCGATTCCGCAGGCAGACCATTGGCTTCCAGGCGGAAGCATCTCGAGCATATGCAGGAGTTGTTTGATCGTTCCTGGTGAGCCACCAGGTACGCCGAGGACAAATTGAAACCAGTAGGGTGGGGTGAGTTTCCCGTCGTCGATCAGCCGAACCGCATTGGCGACGTGTCCAGGCTCGAAGCACTCGATTTCCGGCATCACGTCGTAGCGCCGCATTCTGGAGGCCAGTTCATCGAGAAATGCCGGACTGTTCACAAACACTGTTTTGCCGAAGTTGAGGGAACCGCAATCGAAGGACGCGATCTCGGGACGAAGTTCGACCGGTTCCATGCGTTCGTCGTCGGTTGTCTGACCGGCACCTCCACCGGTACTCATGTTGATAATCACGTCCGAGCCAGCCGCTCGAATGAGCTCCCGTACCTTGGAGTACCGGGCAGGATCGCAGGTGATCTTTCCCTCGTCATTTCGAACGTGCAAGTGGACAATCGCAGCTCCTGCACGCCATGCATCGACGGCCGCTCGAGCGATCTCCTCCTCGGTCACCGGCAATGCCGGATTCTGCTCCTTGGTGGGCCACGATCCAGTCAGGGCCGCCGAGATGATCAGCGGTTCGCTCAGACTTGCCGGATTGATAGATTGCATACGACTCGATCTCCAAGTGGGACGCAGCCAACGACGAGTGAGTATCGCCTTGAAGATGATATCGGGCAATGTGGGGTGCGGTCAGACCGGGCTCGGCCAAAACGAAGCACTTGCCACAGCTCACAGCAGACACTTTCGGCGACGAGATTCTGGCGACCACTTGACCAAGATTGACCCAAATCGCTGTGATTTGGTACTATTTTGTTTCCCCTTCCGGGGGCTCGGCGCATTCGTCTAGCGGCCTAGGACACCGCCCTCTCAAGGCGGAGATCAGGGGTTCGAATCCCCTATGCGCTACCAGTTTTCATTTCCCCTTGTCCCTGCTGGTGCTTTCGCTGATTCGCGGGAATTGCTGCGTGACGGCATTGAATTTCAGGGCACAATATGAGCTGTTTTCTCGATCCACTGCAAGAGTTTTGGGTGAGCGTCGAACCATTCGCCGTGCATGCGGTATTGCGCAAATTGCCTGTGGAGACTTTTCTCCATCATCAGTCCACCTTCTACGATGCCCAGGATGCGGAGTTGCACTGGGCACCCGAGCTGTAGGTTCTTTAGGCGATCCGCTGGGTTAGCAGCCTGTCCGATCTTGATCGGGCCACCTTCTACAGACTGAATGAAATACACGAATGCCGCATCGAAGGACGGTCGTTCTGGACGCTGCCAGCCACGAGCGCGAGACAGATCTCTCAACCAGTCCTCAGCTTCCTCCCGGGACGGGAATGTCTTGGCTTTGTATTTTTCACCATCGAACCAGCGGGACTGCCAACGGCCGCTAGCGCGTTCCGTCACATAACCCATGCCCCAACCAAGGTCTCGCGACTGCGCGAGTCTTTGCTTAGGCATGGTTGATTAGGAATGGGGGTACACTTCGAGGCATCATCGAGGTCCTTTCTCGGTGGTCACACCCCTGAGCGTTTACCGCGCTGCAGGGGCAATCTAATTTGCTGAAATTGTACCACTGTGAATCAACTCTGACGGAGCGTCATTGTCACCGAAAAGTGACAACTCCAGAGCCTCCGCGGCGGCGCGTTGAAGATCCTCCGAGACATGCTGATACCGGTCGATCGTCATCTGCGTTGAGCTGTGGCCGAGGCGGTCAGAGACGATCTTGGGATGCGTGCCGGCAGCGAGCTCGAGGGTCGCCGAAGTGTGGCGCAGATCGTGCGCCCTGATAACCGGAACGTCCACGTCTTTGCAGAGCAGGCGATGGACGCGCTGCCAGTGCGACTGATAGAGCCAGTGCCCGTCGCCACGATCGAACACGAGATCGTAGTCGTGCCATCGAGCGTGTTGCAGCTGTCGTTCTGCCTGCCGGGCACGGTGCCAACGAAGGCGTTCAGCCATCTCAGCTGAGAGCGCGATAGCGCGTATCGCGTCGGTCTTGGTGCTGTCCTTGATCATTTCGGAACCATCCAGGCCGCGGCTGATCGTGCGGCGGACGATCAATCTGGGCGGAGTTAGCGTGACATCCTCCCACTTCAGCGCCCTGAGCTCGCCAGGTCGCATACCGGTGGCCAGCGCGAGCTGGTAGAGCGCTCCAAACAACGGGTCGTCCCTGACCGCAAAAAGGACCCGGCGCGCCTGCTCGAGCGTCCAGGTGGTCGAGCTGGGTTTGGGTAGGCGAGGGCGTTTGATGCCGGCCGCGGGGTTTGTTGGCAGAATGCCCAGGATCGCGGCTTCGCGCAGCGCTCCGGTGAGCACAGCTGCAGCCGCGTGAACAGTCGACGGGTTGTATCCGTGCGCCAGGTGATCGTGCATCCACTGCTGGATGTCGTACGCGATGATGTCACTCACTCGCCGTGCACCGATCGACGGCGCGATCATCAACTCGGCCCGGCTGCGATAGGTCAGCACGGTGCGGGATGACAACCGGTGGACGGCGCGCTCAAGGTAGCCGTCGATCACATCCATCACGGTCATGTCCGCGGGGGCAATGTACTCTCCGCGTTTCAGCCGGCGGGCTTGCGCGCGGACGTGATCTTCAGCCGCGTCGTATTCGCGGAATGTTCTGGCCCTCCAGCTCGTACCGTCCCACCAGCGCGCTTGCCAGCGGCCATTGGGTCGTTCCGTGACATACCCCTCACCATGCCGAAGACCACGCTGCGGGTTTCTTGGCTTCCCGGGTTTGCTCATTCGTACACCTTGCAGATAGAACAAGTGTTCTGTATTCTAAGGTCCACAAGGCCAGAAGGCAAATGAGCGCCTCGAGCGCCACTTCTCATTGTTGCACTGCGTTGGAGGCAGGGATGCGATACGACATCGATGGGGTCTTTGTGGCTCAGGATGGGGATCTGGAGATCAATGCGGAGCTCCGTCTTCATGACGCGTCGGTGTCGGTCAGGAAGGCCGATGGGTCGCCGCTCTCTGCAACCGCCACGATCCCCGCCGTCCATCCAGCTGCGAAGCGATACGTCGAGACGGTGGCCACGGAGCTGCATCGCATTGCCTATCGCCGTTCTGCGCCTCGAGCGGTTCCCAAACCTGGGCGTTCGAAGCGGCGCCGGACCGTTGAGCCGGTTGTCTGCCCAACGTGTCATGGCGTAGAGCCGGACGTTTGGGATTGCGGCGGGTGTGATGGGGGCGGGTTAGTCCCTGGGTGACGGCCGCTGCTCGTAAATGCGAAGCACCGACAAAATCCCCTGCTCATCTTCGATGCTCCAATCGATGCCTTGCACCACTTCGCAAATACGGCCAGCGGCCCCGTTCTCAGGCGTCGGCAACGCGTCGATAACTCGTTGCGCTTCGGAAGGTGACCGTGCCAGATTGGCTGCAATGTAGACGTCAGCCATGCTGAGCTCCAAAACGTCAG
>JBGTJM010000044.1:0-4168 GCA_041745115.1 Thermomicrobiales bacterium | reverse complement strand
AGCAGAAATGATCCTCCCAAGGGGTGCCGACGGGTGTATAGATCAAACGTCACCTCCGGGTTGTGCCCGGTTCGCCAGCTCACATACGCAGAATCGATGTGATAGAGGTCGACGAGTAAGCCACCACGATCAGTGTCAAGCAGCATGGTGTTGACCCTCGGCTTCAGTTGTCACTTTCGACACAACCTCTAAGCCATTCAGCGCCAGGTGGTGCAAAAACAGTCGGTGATAGAGTTCGCCAGGATGGGCGAATGTGCCGGCCGACTCAGCTTTTTCCGTGGAAAGATCATACGTGTCGACGGCCTGAGCTGGAACGACGACGCGAAAGCCACTGATGTTGAATGCGTTCGCCCGCATCCTCAAATACATCGCAAACTGATAGACGCAGAGGTCAGTACAGTTGCCCACCACAATTGCCGTGTTGATCTCGGGCCGTTCTTCCAGCCACTCTTCGAAACCTGTGCCAATCGAAGGCGAGAGTGAGTTCTTCTCGAACACAGCGAACTGGCTGGCAAAAGGGAGTGTCCTGAGCTCTTCAATCGTTCTGCTCTCCTCAGTTCCGTCAACGCAATGCACCGGCCACGCCTCGAACTCTGGCGTTTCCGGATGATGGGTGTCCTGCAGAAGCACGAACTGCTCTACACCCGCAGCGTGGCAATCGATAAACAGCTGGCGAACCGGCTGCTTGAGTCGCCTGACTCGCTCAGAGGCGAGAGGCCCTTCGTCGCAGAATCCCTGGATCATGTCAGTCGAAATCAGTGCTAGCCTACCCGGCTCTTTTGTCAAGGAATGGAGTGATATCGGTTCGAGCTGGTCGAACCACTGATCGATCCACTTCAACCCGCTGTTTGTCTCATCGGTTCTCATCGGCTCCTCCTGGTAAGCGTTGGGCAGAATACGTGCCGACTGCAGGTTCCGGGTTGACGAAAATGCTATCAAATGACCTGTATGCTGATTTGGCAATCGCCAGAACTGGGCAAAACGTGCTGTCGAGTTGTTAGAGGAAGTCCGGTACTATCCGAAAAGGTTGTATCTCGTGCGCTGTGCCAATTCTGGAGGTTTGAGAAATGGGAGCAAACGTGCTTCTCGCTGGGGAATCATGGATTATGCATACGATCCACCAGAAGGGATTTGATGACTTCACCACGACAGCATACGGCGAAGGCCACCAATGGTTGTCATCGGCGCTTCAAGGGGCTGGATTCGAAGTCGAGCACCTTCCCAACCATTTGGCCAATGAGCATTTTCCGGACACGATCGCAGGTCTCTCCAAATACGACGTTGTGATGCTCAGTGACATCGGATCGAACACTCTTCTTCTCCATCCAGACACCTTTGTGAAATCACAGAAGCGTCCAAACAGGCTGGACGTCATTCGCGAGTATGTATTCCAGGGCGGCGGCCTGGTGATGGTCGGCGGATACCTGACATTTCAGGGAATCGAAGCAAAAGCCAGATATGCAGGGACTGCGATCGAGACTGCTCTGCCGGTGACGCTTTTGACTGCAGACGACCGAGTTGAAGTGCCGCAAGGGACGAACGTCTCAGTCGCACTACCCAGCCATTCGATCATGGCGGGGCTGGATGGCGAGTGGCCAGATTTGCTCGGGTACAACAAAGTGATCGCTAAGCCGGATGCTGACCTGATTGCTATGGTTGGCGAGGATCCGCTGATCGTCGCGGGTGACTATGGATCGGGACGTTCGGTCGCGTTCACGTCCGATTGTGGTCCGCACTGGGCACCGCCCGAGTTCGTGAATTGGGCGGGCTATGCCAGACTATGGTCCCAGGTTGTCGGTTGGGCTGCCGGAGGCTGACCGCCAAACCGGAGTCCTATCGCAGTGGAGGCCAGATTCGGTCGCCGATTTCCGGTGCCCCGTAGTCCCGGCCAACAGATTGCTGGAGATCAGACCGATCAGTTCGCAATCTCTGCAGGATATCCAGTCGTCCGGTGAGTCCGTTGCGACCGTTGCGACCGTTCCTCGCTTCTTTCTCCTTGGGATCGAGTGATTCTCCGACAGACTCAGCGCCGGATCGCGACCGCGACTCCGGCCATGTCGCCAGAAATACGAGTGCCGTCCCGGCTGCAACCAGGACGATCGAAAGCGTTGCGCTCATGTGGGCCTCCAACCAGTTCATCTGAATCAATCCACCACCGATTCATGACTGGTTCTCAGGATATGACGCCTGAGCCGCCGGTTTGGTAACGATTGGTGAAATTGAGATGTGAATTCGAACACCGGCGGATCCTTTCAAGGCAGACTTCGATCATCGCTGTCGATTCCTGCGAAACTCCTGAAGCCGCATGACGGACAGCTCTATTTCGATCGCGCGAGCCATTGCCGAGAAATCACTCAGGGCCGTGCCATCGTCACCTGCCACCAAGACCAAAGCTAGCAAGAGTTCATCGGCGCTGCTCGTTCGGATGCGACATTCGGCTTGTCCGATTCCATGCGTGATTACCAATATGGCCCTGGCACCGTTCGCGGCTGGCAGGAGATAGCGGGATTGGTCACCTCCGGGCCTCGCCTCATCCAAAATGACGACTACCTGAGTGCGCAAATACCAATCAGGCAACTCAGCTTCCGTGACTCGCTGGTGCTCAGGGGCCCCATCGCCACAGACGGTAAGCACCGTTGCATTCGGCAGCCTGGCTGCGACATTGTCATCTGGGTCAGGCTGATCGTATACCACGACGAGGTGTGTTAATGGGCGATCGAGCGAACCAGCTTCAGACACAGCAACAGTCGGCGCGAACTGAATCTGCGGTGCGCGGTCAGAACTACCGTCAACTGCGATCAGCGTACTTGATCCGTCCGCTGCAACGTGCTCGGAAAGCTTGATCAGATGCGGAGCGTTGAGTCGAGTAACGCCGTCCAGCATTTCTTGCGGAGTTCCATCAAAGAGGATGAACGCGTCCGCCGTAGACGACTCCCTTCCAAGCCAGACGTCGAGTTCCCTTGGGTCCGGAATATCGTAGGTTCGGTACGGAATTTCCGGATACGTCCGGACAAACTCGTCGAGGCCACGAGCCCCGTGAACGTGAAGCATTTGGACAAAATGAGAATTGAGTCGTTTCTCCAGAAATACAACCTGGTGCCCCCGATGAGCGAGGCTGCTGAGCAAGGCTCGGATCGATGTTGCTTTCGGGTTTCCAATCTCTGAAACGATCGAGGCGCCAAAGCAAACAAACCGCATTCTCGGTAAAAGCGGCGTTAGCCCGTTCGACTTGATCGTCACGTCAACGCTCTGCCATTGGATAGCAGCTCACCCTCAACATCCGACAGGCTTTCATCGAGGATCTCGATCAAATCGTCGATCTGATTCGTTGTGATGGTCAATGGAGGTGCATAAAGCAGATGATCGCCACGCACACCGTCGACGGTACCTTGTAGCGGGTAGGAGATGAGGCCTCGATCCATGGTCGCCTCCGCTATCTTCTTTGAAAGCCTCATGTCTGATGGGAATGGAGTTTTGGTTTCCCGGTCGCGAACAAACTCGATGCCCGCAAGCAACCCCAATCCGCGGACATCTCCGATGATCACGTGCTTCTGAGCAAGCTCACCAAGTCGATCCAGAAAGTACCCTCCCACTCGCCTCGAATTGCCGACGAGATCGTGGGCGACGATGTATCTCATGACGGCAGTACCTGTCGCGCAGGAAAGTGGATTTCCGGATGAGGTGTGGCCAATAACGAGTGAGTTCCCTTGTCGGCGAACCTCCCCGACGATCTCCGGCGTGGTGATCACGGCACCCAGCGGAGAGTAGCCACCGGCAATTCCCTTCGCACAGGCAATCAGGTCAGGCGTAACTCCCCAGTGGTCGATACCGAACTTCTGGCCCGTCCGGCCAAAGCCGGTCATCACTTCGTCCGCAATCAGGAGAACGTCGTAACGGTCACAGATTTCGCGAATGCGCTGGAAATACCCAGGCGTTGCCGAGACAGCGCCAAGCGTCGCGCCGACCACTGGCTCGGCGATAAACGCGGCGACATTGTCGGGACCCACCTGATTGATGACGTACTCGAGTTGGTCTGCGCAACTCAGATCGCACCTGGGACATGCACTGTTCGCCTGGCAGCGATACGGATGACACGCGGCGATATGCTCTGCATGCATGAGCGAAGCCGAATACGGGGCGCGTCTGCCTGCGTTCCCTCCGATTCCCA
>JBGTJM010000043.1:0-3242 GCA_041745115.1 Thermomicrobiales bacterium | reverse complement strand
CAAACGATCGCCACTTACGGCCCCATTCCTGCGTGCAATTCGTACCCAGGGCGGCACGCCCCGTTTCACCAGAAAGCTGGGCACATCTGACATGACCGTGGTTGGCCCAGTGTGGCAGTGTCCAATCGTGGCCTACGGCCCTGGAGACTCCTCCCTCGATCACACACCAGATGAGCACATCGTCCTCGACGAATATCTTTCAGCAATCCGGGTACTTACGCAGGTGCTGAACGACGTATGACACGATCGCTCAACGGCCATCCATCCGCACAACGCCAGGGCGAGTCCGGTATGCGCCTTGGAGTCCTGGTTTCCCACCTTCGAGAAGAGGAAAAGCTGATACTCGCCGCTGCCCGCAAACGCGGAATTAATGTCAAGACGCTCATGGACCGCAAACTGGTTCTGGAGATTTCATCGGGTTCCGCAAATGCGTCGAATATCGAGTGCGATGTCGTGCTCGATCGGGGCGTCGCACATTCGCGGGCCGGCTATACACTTCGAGCTCTCGAAACCTGGGGAATCCCGACCCTCAATCGCTCCTCCGCGACCGCAATCTGTGATGACAAAGCATTCTGCAGCCTCGCGTTGGGCGCCGCAGGCATTCCGAATCCAAGAACACTGCTTGCCTTCTCGGTGGAAAGTGGCATCGAAGCCTGCAATGCCATCGGCTATCCGGCAGTCATCAAGCCAGTCACTGGTTCGTGGGGCAGACTGCTCGCGAAAGTCAACGGCCCCGAACAGGCACGAGTCATCCTGGAGCAAAAACTCGAGCTGGGATCGTTCCATCACGCGATCTATTACATCCAGGAATACCTCGAAAAACCAGGACGTGATATTCGGGTATTCGTGGTAGGCGAGCGGGTGCTCGCGGCATCGTATCGATCCTCTGATCACTGGATCACCAATACCGCCCGGGGCGCAACCTCGCATGCCTGTCCCGTGACCCCGCAAATCGAGGACCTCTCGCTGAGCGCCTGTGCAGCCGTCGGCGCCAGACTTGCAGGTGTCGATCTCATCGAGACATTCGACGGCTACTCGGTGGTCGAGGTGAACACCGGCGGAGAGTTCCATGGCCTGATGACCACCACTGACATCGATATCGCCGCTGAGATCGTCGAGGAAGCGATGCGAGTTGGACGTTCGGCGATCACCGATCGCATTCATGTGGGCGATTGAGAGTCGTCGCGTAGATGGGTTGACAGAGGGCGGTGACGCTTCGTAATCTCATAAACAAGTGGCCTTGACCGGGACATTGCCTTCCGCAGTGGAGCATCAGCGATCGGGGGTATGGTGAAAGCCCCGAAGCCACCCACCGGAAAGGAAAAGCCCCGCGAGCCGCCGGAAGAACCGGAGTGGTCACACTTCCGCAGTAGAACCGGCCGGGAGCTCCCGTTACAGAGCTGCGGACCCTGCGGGGCCCGTCGAGGTCGCTGCACGGAAGTGGGCGGCAAACAAAGGTGGTACCACGGAGAAAGGCCCTCCGTCCTTTGGACGAGGGCTTTTTGCATGATGCAGGCGATGACCCGCGGCGTTCGTGGGTCCGTGAACGGAGATCTACCGTGCAACCACCGTTGACCGTCGGTGTTCTGATGTCCCGGGTTCGTGTCGAGGAGAAACTACTGCTGGCTGAGCTGGACCGCCGGTCCGTCAAGGTTGTGCGGTATGACGATCGCGAACTCTACCTGGACATCGAGCGCCCGTCCATATCGTGCGATGTCGTCCTGGAGCGAGCAATAAACCACCTTCGGGCACTGTACGCATTAAAGGTCTTGAACGATTGGGGAATCCCAACCGTGAATACGTACGACGTAGCCAATACCTGCGGAGACAAGCTCCTGACGACAACGGCACTTGCTCGAAACCACGTGCCCGGTCCGCGCACCATCATGGCGTTCACCCCTGAGTCAGCGCTGGAGGCCATCGACACCCTGGGCTATCCAGTCGTCATGAAACCGGCGGTCGGATCGTGGGGTCGGCTGCTGGCCAAGATCAACGACCGCGATGCAGCGGAAGCATTGCTCGAGCACAAAGTGACACTTGGATCATTCCACCATGGCGCCTTCTACATTCAGGAATACATCAGCAAACCAGGCCGGGACATTCGGTCCTTCGTGGTCGGTGATGAGACCATCTGCGCCATTTACCGCACCTCACCGCACTGGATCACCAACACTGCTCGCGGTGGCGAAGCGACAAACTGCCCCGTTACCCCGGAGATCGACGACATTTCCAGAGCGGCCGCGAGGGCCGTTGGTGGCGGTGTTGTGGCAGTCGACCTGCTCGAAAGCGAGCGTGGCCTGTTGGTCAATGAAGTCAACTACACAATGGAGTTTCGAAACAGCATCGACACCACAGGAGTCGATATCCCTGCCCGAATCGTCGACTTTGTGCTGGCCACAGCCCGCACTGGCAATGTTGAGACAGTCCAGCCCGCTTCAGCCGGAGCAGTAGCGTGACACTTCGATCATCCAGAAAGAGGACAAGGAGCAATTCTCGTGAAACTTGACGTGGCCATTATCGGCGGATCTGGATACGTGGGCGGTGAGCTGATCCGCATACTTCTCGAACACCCGGGGGTCGAGCTGAGGCAGGTCACATCGGAGCGGATGGCTGGCAAGTTCATCCATACGGTGCACCCCAACCTCCGCAAACGATCGACCCTCAAGTTCATTGCCAGCGACAAAGTGGAACCATGTGATGTGCTGTTCCTGGCTCTTCCACACATGGTCACGATGAATCGTCTCGCCGATTTCCGCTCGCTCGCCAACGTAGTCATCGACCTGAGCGCAGACTATCGTCTGAATAATCCCAACGACTACAGCGTCTGGTATGCCCACGATCATATCGAGCCCGAGTTGCTCGAGGAGTTTGTCTACGGTATCCCAGAGCTGCATCGGGAGGAGCTGCGCGAAGCCAGCCTGATTTCCAGTGCAGGTTGTATGGCCACCACGTCGATACTCGGCCTCTACCCGCTCTACCAGGCAGGTGTAGTCGATCTTGCCATGCCCGCCGTAATCGAAGCCAAGACCGGCTCGTCTGGTTCTGGTGGAGCGCCAGGACTCGCATCCCACCACCCGGAAAGATCCGGGGTCATTCGATCCTTCAAACCGACCGGGCACCGTCACAGCGCGGAAATCATCCAGGAACTGACCGTCGACGGCCACGCTCCCCAGGTTGCCTTCTCAGCAACATCGATCGAGGCCGTTCGTGGCATCCTCGCGACGTCTCATGTCTACCTGAAA
>JBGTJM010000042.1:0-2248 GCA_041745115.1 Thermomicrobiales bacterium | reverse complement strand
CGGCACGACAGGAAAGATCCTGGTGAGCGATCGCCAGGTCATCCTTAGTCAGGCAACGGATGACGGAGCCATTTCTCGACCGATCGTGCCCCAGGGAACGATGGGCGGTATGCAAGCCGCCATTGCCGACTTGCTAACCTCACTCGAGAATGGCACGCCAACCCAGTCCCCGCCCTCAGAAGCCCGCAAGGCAGTGGCGATCATCGAAGCGATTCTGGAGTCCCAGGCTGCCGGCAACAATCGCGTTGCTGTCTCCTGAACCGAATGGAAATTTTGGCAAGCGGCAGCATTTTCGACTCAGCGAGTGCGCAGGTCGATGAACAATCAAACGCCTTCACCTCGTTGCTACGGCTTCGAGATGGCGGGTATCTCTGTGCGTTCAGAACAGCTGCAGGCCGGGACATTGCTGGTGGTCGGCTGCGGATCATGCACAGCCATGACGGCCTCCGTTGGACGACCCGTCACGGCGGTCTCGTACTGTCGGTCGATGGCGTGGAGGGCGACGTCTACGCTGGATACTTCACCGAGGTTGCGCCCGGCCAGCTTATTGGCGGGTTTCTCTGGGTCGATCGCTCCGATCCAGACCTTCCATTCGTCAATCCCGATACCGCAGGAATACTCGCAACCAGGACAATCCTTGCCAAAACCAGTGACGGCGGCTCGACCTGGTTCGACCAGAGGGTTGTTGATCTTTCCCCTGAATCAGGCTGCTCGATCACCGGTCCAATCTTCCAGCTTTCGGATGGAAGATTGGCTCTGCCCTACGAAACCTGGAAATCCTACGATGATCGGTTGCCGGGACAGCACACTGCCTCGATACGCATTTCCTCAGACGGTGGAACCACCTGGCCGGATAGACAGGTCGTGGCGGCCGACTCAGAATCGGACATCTTCTTTTGGGATCAGCGCATCGCCCAGAATCCGGAAACGGGAGAGCTTGTCGCGATGTTCTGGACCCACGACCGGTCTCGGGGCATCGACATCCAGAACCACATTTGCTGGTCAGGACCAGGTTTAAAATCATGGTCACGGCCAGTGGCCGTCGGCTGGCAAGGTCAGCATTGCCAGCCTTTGCCTCTGGGTGGCGACCGACTGGCTGCGATTTACGTTCATCGTCACAATCCAGCCTCGATGCGGATAGCGATCAGCGAAGACTTCGGCCAATCGTGGAACAAGGACGAGTGCGTCTTCTACGAGCATCCTCGCGCCTCCGGTCCACAAATTGGACAGCCAACCCGGTTCGAGGAGTTCTGGCAGGACATGATGCGCTGGCAATTTGGCCATCCTCGCGCGGTCAACACGCCTGACGGAAACATCCTGGTGGCATATTACGCCGGCGACAGCGACCGAACCTCCATGCAGTGGTCGCTCGTTAGTTCACCTGAACAAGGACAACCGAAATGAGTATCAACAGCGAAGTACTGGCGATAGATGGTGGAAAGCCGGTTCGCGAATCCCCCCCTCCGGGTGCGTCCCGCCAGATGGGTGCGGAAGAGCTGGATGAGCTCGCAACCGTAATCAGCTCCGGGCAACTGGGACGTCATGGTGGGACCAGGGTCAAAGCCCTCGAGACCGCGTTTGCCAGCCTCTATGGTGTCAAACATGCGATCGCCGTTTCATCCGGTTCGGCCGCAGTCCACACCGCAATTGCCACAATCGATCCAAATCCTGGCGACGAGGTCATCACGACTCCCTGCAGCGACTTCGGCACAGTCATGGGCATCCTCTTCCAGAATGCCATTCCCGTTTTCGCTGATCTCGATCCCGAAACACTTTGTCTCGATCCAGAAAGCGTCGAGGCCAATATCACTGACCGAACCCGAGCCATCGTAGCTGTCCATCTCATGGGCGGGCTTGCCGACGCCCGCAAGCTCAGGGCGATCGCGGACAGATACGGAATCCCGCTTATCGAAGACTCCGCCCAGGCCCAGCTCAGCACGCTGAACGGACAGCTAGCCGGAACAATCGGTGACATCGGCTGCTTCAGCTTCAATAATACAAAGCATCTCAATTGTGGTGAAGGGGGTATGGTCATCACCAACGATGACGCGTTCGCAAAGCGCGCTCGCCTCTTTGCTGACAAAGCCTGGCCGAGAGACGAAGCCGATCGCTATAGCCTCTTCCTCGGCCAGAACTACCGGCTGAATGAGCTTGAAGCGGCTGTCGCTCTGGTTGGACTTCGGCGCCTGGAAGAGAATGTTTCAACCCGCAGACGAATAGCCGAACGCATCTTTGAGCGCGTGTCCGG